>CANHOY010000062.1 GCA_947462495.1 Bacteroidota bacterium | reverse complement strand
CTAGGTTGGTCTTTTTGGCTGAGGGTGGTTTATCTTAATAAAGTGGATAAGTAGGCAATCCCTTTTTCAATTTTACACATTCGTTAAAATTCCTTTTTCTTCCTATTGGGATAACTTATATTTGTTTCCATGGCAAATACCCTAAAAAGTAAAAAAGAACCCAAGGTTTCAGGAGAAGCACTTAATCCTGACAAAGAATCTGATGTATCAGTGACAGAAATTGTAAAAGATGAACGTACTTCTAAAATTGGCGGGGCTATTAGTTTGCTGATTACCTTATTTTTATTCGTCGCATTTACTTCCTACTTATTCACTTGGCAGGAAGATCAGGACATGGTGCAACTTTGGCGAACGCACCTTTTTTCAGTGAATGATTTGAAAGCAAATAATTTGATGGGCTATTTTGGTGCTTTTGTTGCTTATCAAATTATATTTAATGGCTTTGGTATACCTGCTTATTTATTGTGTTCTTTCTTTTTTGTGTTGGGTGTAAATTTATTTTTTACAAAACCTATATTTAGTTTGTGGAGAAATCTACGTTATGTACTTATTGGTTTATTGGTATTAAGTACTTCATTTGCTTTCGTTACTCAAGGGGCTTTATTTTCTTGGGGTGGGGCCATGGGGGAATACTGTAGTAGCTGGTTGGTTAAATGGATTGGTAGTTTTGGAACCGGTTCTTTATTATTAGTAGCAGGCCTGTGTTATATCATTTGGAGATTTAATCCCATTTTCAAGGTGCCTAGTGTAAATTTTTTACTACCTAAGAAACAAGAAGAAACCTTCGTTAGTGAGGATACGGAAGAAGCGGTAAAACAAGAATGGGATTTGAATGCTCCCGAAAATAAACAAGAGGTGGCTTCCTTTAGTGCAAATACTTTAAAAAACGAAACAACGCCTATTGATTCATCCAGCGAAACTTCCTTTGATGAAATTGATTTAGTGGAAGAAACCAATAACATTCCTCATATTGAATTGGCGCCAACTTTAAAGGAGGAGCCTATTGAAATTTTAGAACCAAAAACCAATATTGAAGATTTTAATGGAGAGCTTTTAGAAGACTTAGATTTAGAAATAAAAGATGTGGCTAAAGAGGTGATAGTTCCTATTGGTAGTATTGGTACTCAATATGATGCCACCCTTGATCTAAAAAATTATAAGTACCCCCATCTGAACTTATTAGAGACTCATGGTTCAGAGAAAATTGTACAAGATCCTGAAGAATTAGAAACGCACAAAAATCAAATTATTGCGACGCTTAAAAATTACGATATAGCGATACAACGAATAGCTGCAACCGTTGGACCTACTGTTACCTTATATGAAATTGTACCAGCGCCAGGGGTACGTATAAGTCGTATCAAAAATTTAGAAGATGACATTGCTTTAAGCTTAGCTGCATTGGGTATTCGTATCATAGCACCCATTCCTGGTAAAGGAACTATTGGAATAGAAGTGCCTAATATTCGTAAGTCGGTGGTGAGTATGAAAACTTTATTGGCCAGTGAAAAATTTCAGACCAGTAAGTTTTCTTTGCCTATAGCCATTGGTAAAAAAATTGACAATGAAAATTTCATAGTCGATTTAGCGAGCATGCCACACTTATTAATGGCAGGGGCGACAGGACAAGGAAAATCGGTTGGGTTAAATGCCATTTTAGTTTCACTATTGTATAAGAAGCATCCATCTCAATTAAAATTTGTACTAGTAGATCCGAAGAAAGTGGAATTAAGTTTGTACCGAGTGATTGAAAAACATTTTTTAGCAAAATTACCAGGGGAGGAAGATGCTATTATTACGGATACTAAAAAAGTTATCAATACTTTAAATGCCTTGTGTATTGAAATGGACAATAGATATGATTTATTAAAAGAAGCAGGGTGTAGAAATATTAAAGAGTACAATGAGAAATTCACATCCCGAAAATTAAATCCAGAAAAAGGGCATCAATTTTTACCTTTTATAGTTTTAGTAGTGGATGAGTTTGCCGATTTAATTATGACAGCAGGTAAAGAAGTAGAAATGCCAATAGCTCGTCTAGCACAGTTGGCAAGAGCCGTAGGGATTCACTTGATTATTGCCACACAAAGACCAAGTGTAAATATTATTACAGGAACCATTAAAGCAAATTTCCCTGCACGTATTGCTTTTAAAGTTTCTAGTAAAATTGATAGTCGAACTATTTTAGATGCCGGTGGTGCAGAACAATTAATTGGCAAAGGAGATATGTTGGTAAGTTATAATGGAGAAATTACTAGGTTGCAATGTGCTTTTGTAGACACGCCAGAAGTAGATCGAGTATGTTCCTTTATTGCAGAACAAAAAGGATACCCTCAAGCATTTTTGTTACCTGAATACATTGATGAAAAAGAGATGGATGCCGGTAATTTTGATTCTGGAGCCAGGGATGTTTTGTTTGAAGAAGCAGCCAAACTGATTGTACATGCACAAATGGGTTCCACCTCACTTATTCAAAGAAGAATGAAATTGGGCTACAATAGAGCAGGTAGGCTCATGGATCAACTAGAGTCTGCAGGCCTAGTGGGTCCTAGCCAGGGGAGTAAACCTAGAGAGGTTTTGTACAAAACGGAGGCTGAATTGAACGTTTTTTTACAAAATCTATAACTCTAAGTTATTCTTTTATTAATTTTCTACTCTATAAGGTCATTCAAAAGGCCATTAGACCTTAAAGCGTTATTTTTGTCCTATACGAGCTTATTAAATCGATTACAATGAGATTACTCTATCTATTATTTGCTTTTTTGCCTATTCTAAGCGTAAATGCCCAAAAAGACAGTCAGGCAAAGACCATTTTGGATCAAATTGGGACTAAAGTAAAGGGGGCTAAAGGAGTTTTGGCAAGTATTCAGTTGGTTTCAAAAAACAGCAAAGGGAAGGCCCTGGGGACCAAAACAATCAATTTAAAAATGAAAGGAGATAAATATGTGCTGAAGCAAGGGTCGACAGAGATCCTATGTGACGGTGCCAATATTTATAATTTTGACGGGGTCAATACCATTTCCAAGTCAAATGTATCGGAGTCGGATCAGGCATTAAGCCCACAAAAATTATTATCAGGTAGCTACGATAAAGACTTCAATTACAGCTTATTAAGTCAAAATAATTCATTTGCTACTATTGAACTTATACCTTTAGATAAACGTAAAAATTTTCAAAAAGTAACCCTGGTCATCGACAAGCTAAAATCGGCACTTTCCACAGCTACTATTTTGGATAAAAGCAATAACAGCACTTTTGTAAAAGTCGTATCTATTAACTATGGGGTGGTATTGGTGGATAAGCTATTCCTATTTGATCGCACGAAATACCCAAAAAACGTGGAAATTTTTGATTGATTTACGCCTTTTCCACGTATCTTCGCAGCCGAAATAAAAAATAAAATCGTGGTTAACAGTTAACTACAAAAAAAGAAGTTTTACAATGGCTACATTAACAAAAGAAAAAAAAGCAGGCATTTTTGCCGAATTTGGCGGAAAAGCAACCAACACAGGTTCAATTGAAGGACAAGTTGCTTTATTAACCGAGCGTATTGCGCATATTTCAGGTCATCTGAAAGCGAATCACAAAGACCATTCAACTCAAAGAGGTTTAATGCAATTAGTGGGTCAGCGTAAGCGTTTATTGGTTTATTTACAAAAACATAACCTAACTGGTTACCGCGCGCTAATTGAAAAATTAGGTTTAAGAAAATAATCAACAAGAACAAATTATAGGCTGTCCCAACTGTACAACACGGTTGGGATTAGTCGTTTATATACTATCGATTCTTTAATGAAAAGATTTAAAAAAAATTAACATGTTATCACAACCCAAATCAGTAAAATTCGAAATAAATCCTGGACAGGAAGTGTTTATCGAAACCGGAAAATTAGCTCGTCAAGCAGACGGTGCTGTTACCGTAAGACAAGGAAACTGTATTTTATTGGCGACAGTAGTAGCTAATAAAGATCCTAAAGATGGACAAGACTTTTTCCCCTTAAGTGTAGACTATCAAGAAAAATTTGCATCTGCTGGTCGTATCCCAGGTTCTTTCTTTAAAAGAGAAGCTCGTTTAAATGATTATGAAATATTAACCAGTCGTTTAATTGACCGTGCTTTACGTCCATTATTTCCTGAAGATTATTTGTGCGATGTGCAAGTACTTATTTCATTGATATCAAGCGATGTAAATGTAATGCCCGATTCATTAGCATGTTTAGCTGCTTCAGCGGCATTGGCTGTATCTAATATTCCTATTAAAGAAATTATTTCTGAAGTTCGTATAGGACGTATCAAGGGTGAATTTATTATCAACCCTTCTAAAGAGCAATTGGCTATTTCAGATTTTGAATTTTTAATTGCTGCTACTGAAAAGAATTTGATGATGGTGGAAGGAGAAGCAAAAGAATGTTCTGAAGAAGAATTGGTTCAGTGTTTAGAAATTGCACATGAAGCCATTCGCAAACAAATTAAAGCTCAAGCGGAATTAAGAAAAGTAGTAGGTATTACAGAAGTACGTGATTACAAAAAACCAGAGCAAGACGAAGAAATAAAAAATAAAGTATACGCTTTTGCAAAAGCAAAAGTAAATGCGATTGCCGAAATGGGTTCTGCTAAGCATGAAAGAAGCGATGCTTTTACTGCATTGAAAAAAGAAATCATTGAACATTTAGGAACTGAAATAACCGACTTGCAAAAGAAATTAGCAGGTAAATATTACGAAGACCTTAAGTGGGAAGTAGTAAGAGATATGATGGTAGACAAGCGTATTCGTTTAGATGGCCGTCAATTAGATCAGGTTCGTCCATTGGCTATGGAAGTAGATCCATTGCCAACTCCACATGGTTCTTCTTTATTTACAAGAGGAGAAACTCAATCTTTAACTACAGTTACATTAGGTACTAAATTAGATGAGTTAATGCAAGAGACTGCGGCAAGTGCTGAATACACTAAATTTTTCTTACACTATAATTTCCCACCATTCTCTACAGGAGAAGTAAAAATGATGCGTGGAGTAGGACGTCGTGAAGTAGGTCATGGTAATTTAGCCATGCGTTCTTTAAAACAAATGTTACCAGATACAACATCCTTCCCTTATACTTTGAGAGTCGTTTCAGATGTATTGGAAAGTAATGGTTCATCTTCTATGGCAACTGTTTGTGCTGGTTCATTAGCATTAATGGATGCTGGTGTGCCAATGCCTAAGCACGTGAGTGGTGTGGCGATGGGATTAATTTCAAGAGAAGATGGTAAATATGCGATCTTAACGGATATATTAGGAGATGAAGATCATTTAGGTGATATGGATTTTAAAGTAACAGGAACACGTGATGGTATTTGTGGTGTTCAAATGGATATTAAAGTGGATGGACTAAGCATGGACATTATGCGTGAAGCTTTGTCTCAAGCTAAAAAAGGTCGCTTACATATTTTGGATGCAATGTATGCTTGTATGCCAGCTGCTCGTGCAGATGTGAAACCACATGCACCAAGAATGGTTAAGTTGATTATTGATAAAGAATATATTGGAGCCGTAATCGGACCAGGTGGTAAAATCATCCAAGAGATGCAAAGAACTACTGGTGCAACTATTAATATTGAGGAAGTGGGCAACCATGGTGAAGTAAGTATCTTCTCTGCAAATAAAGATAGCTTGGATGCTGCTGTTAAATGGATTAACGGTATTGTTGCTGTTCCAGAAATAGGAGATGAATACGAAGGGATAGTGAAGGGTGTGAAAGAATTTGGTGCCTTTGTAGAATTCATGCCAGGCAAACAAGGTTTATTGCACATTAGTGAAATAAGCTGGAAGCGTCTAGAAACTATGGATGGTATCTTTAACGAAGGAGATGTAGTAAAAGTGAAATTGGTTGGTTTGGATCCTAAAACAGGGAAGTTCAAATTAAGTCATAAAGCTTTATTGCCTCGTCCAGAGCAAGCGCCTCGTGAAGATAGAGGTCCACAACAAGGATAATTTCATTAGAATTATAATAAAAAGCCTTCTCGATATTCGGGAGGGCTTTTTTAGTTTACTATAAAACGATGATTAAATACCTAATCTTCGTCTCTCACTGCGCGTGCTCGAATGTTCGACTCAGATCAGTATTTAATCATCTTAGAATTATATCTTTACCACTAGAAGACTTCATAAAACAACCCCATGACCAAAGAATATATCCAAATAGCCTTCGATTTTGACAACCAGGAGCAGTTTGACATACTGGTGGCTCAGTTATCCGAACTTGGTTTTGACGGTTTTAATGAGGAGGAAGCGAGCCAAGGCATTAATGATGGGGTGGAAATGACCAATGAATTAGGCAAAGGGGCAGGTCATTGCAAAACTTATATATTGGCTACTGAATACGAGGTCAATAATATCGAAATTGAATTAAATAATATATTCAATAAACACAATTTAACTTATTATAAATCAATTATTAAAGAACAAAATTGGAATGCATTATGGGAGTCTAATTTTGAGCCAGTAAGGGTAGGAAATTTTGTAGGTATTCGAGCTCATTTCCATCCCTCTTTTGAACCCTCCGTACTTCATGATATTAAGATAACGCCTAAAATGAGCTTTGGGACTGGGCACCATGCGACCACTTATACTGTGATACAATTAATGGAATCGATCAATTTTTCAGGGAAGTCGGTATACGATTTTGGAACAGGTACCGGTATATTGGCCATCCTAGCCGAGAAATTAGGGGCGGCATCGGTTTTAGCCGTGGACAATGATGATTGGTGTATTGAAAATGCCTTAGAAAATATACAAAACAATGATTCTGAGTGTATTAAGATAGAAAAAGTAACTTCTGCTGTGCAGGATGCCCATTTCGATGTAATTCTAGCGAATGTAAATAGGCATATCATTGAAGCCAATCTCGATGAAATTACTCAAGTAGCAAGCTTAAATTCAATTTTAGTTTTAAGCGGCTTACTTATTGAAGATCAAGAAGATATAATTAAATTAACTACAAATAATAGTTGGAATTTTATTAAATCCCAACCACTTAACGGCTGGGTTAGTTTAATGTTTAGTCGCCATTGTTAACAAAACATTAATTTTTTTGGTTGTATATTTGCCTCCCAAGAAAAAAGTATGACAGAAATCATTCTTATTATTTTAGCTTATTTAATAGGTTCTATACCCACTGCGGTTTGGATTAGTAAATCCGTTTTTGGTATTGATATCAGAGATTACGGAAGTGGAAATGCTGGTGCTACCAATACGTTTAGAATTTTAGGTTCTAAATGGGGTAGTATGGTGATGTTGGTGGATGTAACAAAGGGTATATTAGCCACCTCTTTATATATTTTTATTCCATTTTACCTTACCGACGAATTGGCCCGAACCAATTTTATGATTGCATTAGGAATGATGGCTATTTTGGGTCATATATTCCCCATCTGGGCTAATTTTAGAGGGGGTAAAGGCGTCGCTACTTTATTAGGAATGGCGTTGGCCATACAACCTATGGTGGCCTTGATCTGTTTAGTGGTATTTTTAGTCACTTTACTATCTACCCGCTTTGTATCATTAAGTTCTATGTTAGCCGGAGTGGCTTTCATGGTGCTTATTTTGTTCATCTTTAACGAAAGGGAAACAGTTTATCGCCTTTTCGCTATCATAGTGGCTTTAATGGTGGTGATTACCCACCAAAAAAACATCGGGAGACTACTAAAAGGTACGGAGAATAAGGTACCAAGTTTCAAAAACAGGATTAAGCGTAATTAAGTAGTCCATTCCATTTAGAATTTCGTAACTTCGTCGTCCTTTAAAAATTAACAGCTATGTCAGGTAATCAGAATATTTTGGAGAAATTGCAGTTGAAAGAAGAGAAAAATTTACTGGTTCAAGGGTTACCATCTTCAGTTGAAAAACAGTTTGCTAAGTTATCTTACAACAAGAACCTAACCCCTTTGTTAAAGGCACGTAAAATTGACTTTGCATTAATTTTTGCTATCAACCAATTACAGTTGAACAATATTTTGAAAGAGGTTTTTTCGGCTTTACATCCAGAAAGCAAATTGTGGATCGCTTATCCAAAAACAACTTCTAAAATTGTTTCTGACTTAAATAGAGATGCTAGTTGGGAGATATTATCAAAAAATGAATATGAGGCAGTTAGGCAAGTAACCTTAGACCATGTTTGGACGGCTATGCGTTTTAAGAAATTAGATCAAATCCCAAATAGAAATAGAACTTTTGTTGAATTTAAGTCGGCCGATATCAAAGTGGACGATTTTGAAAAACGCCTTATTGCACTTCCTATTGAATTAGATAAATTATTTACTGCACAAGAAGAGGCGAGAGAGTTCTTTACATCTCTATCAATTTTGAATCAAAAAGAATATTTAAGTTGGATTCAAGGGGCTAAGAAAGAAGAAACCAAACAAAAACGTTTGGAAGCTACTTTAGAAAAGCTATTAGCTGGTAAGAACAACCCTTCAGAGAAGTAATAATTAATTATTTAAATAACTTTAAGGCTCCTTACTGGAGCCTTTTTTTTGAAACTTATTTAAAAATTACTGTCCCAATAGATTGGGTTAATTCACGCTCTACCTCTTTTAGATGTTTGTGAATTTGTAAAAGTTGTACTTGTTCTTTTTCAGGGGCAGTTTCTAAATCTGAT
>CANHOY010000061.1 GCA_947462495.1 Bacteroidota bacterium | reverse complement strand
TAAAACTTGCAGCAACTAGCAATAGCCCAAAAACAATTTTTTTATATTTCATAATATATCTTTTAAAATTTTTAGAATGTTACTTTTATGCTTACACCATAACGACGACTAGATGGACCTGTAATTGCTTCATATCCACGACCATTACCCACCCCTGTAGCAGAAGCTTCAGGATCAAAATGGATATATTTAGGGAAGTTAGGCGCAAGGTACCATAAATTGGTTCCTGATAAGCTCATGGATAAAGAACCAAAAGGAGTTGTCGTCAAGTATTTTGCTGGCAAATTATAAGACAATGCAGCTTCTCTAAGTTTTACAAAAGTAGCATCATACATAGCACTTTCATTGGGTGCGCCATTGGTAATACTATTGCCATAAAATGCTTGAGAGGCAGAAATTTGAATATTATTAGGTTGACCATTTTCTAATACTCCAGGAAGTATCAATGGTAAATAACGATCAAATTGAGTATCTTTTGTTACACCACGACCAATCAAGGCAGCAGCTGTACCAGAATACATTTCTCCACCCACTGAATAATCCCATTGCATCTTAAAACTAAATGCCTTATATGATACCGTATTAATGTTAGATAAACGATATAAAGCATTTGGATCACCAATTACTTGAATATCGTTACTAGCGATATAGTTTCCATCAGGGCCCACCAATCGAGTTCCATTGGCATCTTTCTCAAAATAGTTTGCTACAATTACACCATAAGGTTGGCCATTTTGAGCAAAAGTACCTTGGTTAGAATAACCTGCAATAACAATACGAGTAATATCAGCAGGAATACCTGTAACCATACTTCTATTAAGCGTATACAATACATCTGAATGCCATCTCCAATTTTTATTTTTGATCACATCGTAACCCAAGGCCATCTCAATACCTTTGTTTTCTACATTACCCGCATTTATTTGAGTAGAAGTAAAACCGGTAGATGGATCTAAGTCACGTCTTAAGATTTGATCATTTGCTATTTTTTGATAGAAAGTTAAATCTAAGCTTAAGCGACTATTAAAGAACTTACCCTCCAGACCAATTTCTTTCTCATTCAATAACTCTGGTTTTAAATTGGGATTAGGTAAGAAACTAGATAATGCATTATAATTTACATTGGTTCCACCTGCAGTAGTAAATATCTTAGTTCCAATGACTAACGCATTACGTGTTGAATAAGGATCAGGGAAATTCGCACTAGTTGAATAACCAACTCTTAATTTTAAGTAGTTGATATATTTATTATTTTTCAACGCTTCAATAGCTGAAGTAGGAATATAAGACAAACTTGCAGAAGGATAAAAGATGCTTCTATTAACAGATTCTACTGATGAAGCCCAGCTATTACGTCCGCCAATGGTTAAATAAGTATAGTCTCTGTATCCAACAGTACCTTGAGCAAAAACACCCAAACTTAAGTTGGAAGTTTTATAGCTTAATTCATTACCACCTTCGCCAGTTGTAAGGTGAGAAACGAAATTATTATGTGTCATTAAACCATATACTAATTGTTCAGTACTTCTTAATCCATCTTGAGAGAAATCCTTACTCCTAGAGTTAACACCCGCATCCACATTTACTGTGAAATTTTCGTTTAATCTTTTGTCATAATTTAAAATCGCACTATGATCCCAAATCATATTAAAAGCAGTACTTGTTCGCAATACACCTAATGGTTGGTAAACCCCTCCTTTATTAGAAGAGTAGAAGTTAAACTCAGAGTATCCGTCAAACCCAGTTCTATAGGTTAAATTCAACCCTTTAATAATTTCATATTTTGCGGACACTTGACCATAAGTTCTGTTGGTTTTATCACCCGTAAAAGTATTGTACAAATTCCAACGAGGGTTTTGAATATCATTACCATTTCTATAATAGATAGAAGAGTGGGTAGAAGGTAATTCATAAGGTAAACCCATTAAATCCATAGAAGTTGGGGTAAACATTGTATTACCAAATACAGAAGCATTTTGAGGATTATTACCATAACCATCTGAAGTAGGAGGAGAAACTTGATCTGTAATAGCAAAATTCACAGTACCACTTACTGTAATTTTATTAGTCAATCTTGCATTACCACCCATTCCAAATACATTTTTAGTAAGGCCGTTACCTATAACATATCCTTTATCATCTGTATAACTATAACTTATATTGAAATTGGCATTTTCTGAAGAACCCGCTAAGTTAACAGAGGTATTGTTCATTGCTCCCTTTCTAAAAAATGCAGGTACACTATTATAATATTTTACATAGTATGGAGCCCCTTTGTATTCTGGATACTCCACATTCCAAGGTGATCTATCATAAGGATGTTTTACCACTTGATTTTGCATTAAACCTCCCCAGTTACTAAAAAATGCAATACCTACTGAGTTATCAAAACCACCACCATACAATTGATTGTATTCTGGTAAGACTGCTTCAGTAGTAAACATAGACTGAGAAACAGTCACTTCTGTTTTTTTCTTTATTTTTTGAGTAGAACCATTTTTAGTAGTAATTAAAATTACACCATTACGACCTGCCTCACCATATAATGTAGTTGCACTTAAACCTTTTAATACGTTTAAGTTTTCAATCGTGTTAGGATCTAAATCTAAAAAACGACTTGGTGTTTGGTTACCAAAACTAAAGTTAGAAGTGGCATTGGTACTTGCATCAAAAGGAACTCCATCCACAATAAACAATGGTTGAGAACCTCCTGTAATAGTACTGATACCTCTAATATTAATATTTGTACCAGATCCACTAAGACCACTTGTACTTAATATATTTAAACCTGGCGCTTTACCGCTTAATATTCTAGCTACATCCGTTTCTGGACTTAATTCTAATTGTTCTTTAGATACTGATGATACCGCGTATCCTAATGCCTTTTTTTCACGCTTGATACCAAATGATGTAACAACCACTTCCCCTAAATCCTGGTTAAGATTTTTTAATGAAAAGTTGGTTACCGATTTTGCAGGTGCTTCTATTTTTTGGAAACCTACGCTCGAGACTTGCAAAATTGAACCGCTTTTAACACTGATTGTAAACACCCCGTTTGCGTCAGTAAGTGTTTTGTTTTTTGTCGAACCTTTCTCTGAAACGAGAGCGCCTTCAACTGCAGCCCCCTTGTCGTCTGACACCTTTCCAGTTACATTTGCGTTTTGTGCAATTGCAGCTTTAAAAGAGAAAAATGCAAGAAACAAACACCATAGTAGTTTTTTTCTCATGTTGTTGTTTTAAGTTTAATGAAATAAAACCCGAATACCGTTAAGTATCTCGGTATGTGAATGTACTAATAAAATGTTAAAATTTTACAAAAAAATTTAATATGTAATTATTTGCAAATAAAAATACTGTGATTTAAAAAAATAATTTATATAAAATTTACTTACTATTATATATTTTAATTATGTATAAATAACTGTTTTTTAATGTATTGCAGTTAAAATAAATTATAAATGTATAATTTATTTTAAATAAATAAATTGCGATTAATACTTAAATTTAAATTTCGATTCTCTTTATATTTACATCATGAGCAAGTCCAAATCGGCTTTTTTTTGCAATAATTGTGGTTATGAATCAACCAAATGGGCAGGCAAATGCCCTTCTTGTAATGAATGGAATACATTTACCGAAGAGCTCATCGATAGCGGAAAAGAAAAAGAAGATAGTTGGGAAGGCTACCACAACAACCAAAAAGGGACCCAAGTCATTTCAATCAACGAAGTAAATAGTTTAACGGAAAAAAGAATTGATAGTTCTGACCCTGAATTAAATCGTGTTTTAGGCGGTGGAATTGTACTTGGTTCTATTGTTTTAGTAGCAGGCGAACCTGGCATTGGAAAAAGTACTTTGTTCTTGCAACAGGGTTTGATGATGAAAGATCAAATTGTTTTGTACATCAGTGGAGAAGAAAGTATTCAGCAAATAAAAATGCGTGCCGATAGATTAAATTTAAAAAATGAAAATTTTTTCTTACTCACCGAAACGCATACTGGACCTATCTTTAAAGCCATCAAAAAATTAAAACCAACCGTAGTCATTGTTGATTCTATACAAACCTTAGAATCTAATTTAATTGAAGCTGCTGCTGGAAGTGTTTCTCAAATAAAACAAACTGCTGCCGAATTTCAACGCTTTGCTAAAGAGACTGGAACACCCGTTTTTTTAATTGGACACATTACCAAAGAAGGAACTATTGCAGGTCCAAAAATTTTAGAACACATGGTAGATACTGTTTTACAATTTGAAGGAGACAGGCATTATGCTTATCGCATGTTGAGGACCTTAAAAAATCGTTTTGGTGGCACTAGTGAATTAGGCATTTATGAAATGACCGGAGAAGGTATGAAAGTAGTCACCAATCCTTCCGCTTTTTTAATTGCCCAAAGAAATGAATCGCTCAGTGGTAGCACCATTGCTGCATCCATGGAAGGAATGCGGCCTTTATTAATTGAGGTTCAAGCACTTGTAACGCAAAGTGTATATGGTACTCCACAAAGAACCGTGACTGGTTTTGACTTAAGACGCTTACAATTATTATTGGCAGTACTAGAAAAAAGAGGTGGTTTTGCCTTTGGCATGAAAGATGTTTTTGTAAATATTGCAGGCGGATTAAAAATCGAAGACCCTTCCTTAGACTTAGCAATTATATTATCCTTGCTTTCTTCTTATGAAGACATTCCACTCCCACAAGGAATTTGTTTTGCTGGCGAAGTGGGATTGAATGGAGAAATTAGAGCCGTCAATAGAATTCAACAAAGAATTGCAGAAGCAGAAAAATTAGGATTTGAAAAAATTTATATCGCCGGATTTAATAGCAAAGGACTGGATACCAAAAAACACAGCATTGAAATTGTAGCCGTAGAAAGAGTAGACGAGGCCTATCAATTATTTTTTTAGTGTTGCCTTTCTTATACAATAAAATAGCGGGCTACCTTCAGGCTTTCTTACATTTATTTTATCCCCATATTTGCTTAGAATGTGGTACAGACGAACTTTTAGCCCATACCGTTTTATGTACTACCTGTGAAAATAATTTACCCTATACCGATCTTTTCCAAATTGAAAACAATATGATTGAAAAAGTTTTTTGGGGAAGATGTAAAATTTCTACAGCGGGTGCCGGCTTATTTTTTTCTAAAGAAGCTATTGTGCAAATTTTAATCTTCGAATTAAAATACAAACAAAATAAAAAAGCAGGTTGGTTATTAGGAAGAATTATTGGTAGCGCCATTCAACACTTAGATCGTTTTAAGAAAATTGATTTACTCATCCCTATTCCTATTTCTAGAAAAAAAGAAAGACAAAGAGGTTTTAATCAATCCAATATTATTTGTGAGGGCATACAACAAATTTTACCTGCTTTAAAAATTGCTCCCATTTTAAGAAAGCCAAGATACACCCGCAGCCAAACCTTTAAAGGAAGGCTGCAAAGAACTGACCCATTTGAGCATTTATTTGAGCTGGCTAATCCCATGCCGCTTAAGGGGGCGAATTTACTTCTTGTTGACGACGTGATTACCACCGGTGCTACCCTTGAAGCAGCTGCTCATTGCCTTTGGCTGGCCCAACCCCTCTCAATTTCCATGGCTGCGGCCACTTATACACTCTAGTCAACTTTTTAATGGATAATTTGTTATTTTTAAAAAAACATCCCTTATGAAATACCTATTAAGCACCCTATTCCTTGCCCTTAGTTTAAACATGACGGCTCAAAGCATTCATACTTTTAATGTAAAAAGTATCGATGGCAGTACATTGAATTTAGCCAAGTATAAAGGTAAAAAAATGCTCATTGTGAATACCGCTTCTAAATGCGGTTATACCCCTCAATATGAAGCTTTGGAAAAAGTATATGAGCAATACAAAGACAAATTAGTAGTCGTTGGATTTCCTTGCAATCAGTTTGGTGGACAAGAACCAGGTAGTAATGAAGAAATTGCTGCTTTCTGTAAAAAAAATTATGGCGTCACTTTCCCAATGACCGATAAAATAGATGTAAAAGGCGACAACACGGCACCTATTTATCAATGGCTTACTCAAAAAGCAAAAAATGGCGTATTAGATGCAAGCATTGGTTGGAATTTTAATAAATTTCTAATTGATGAAAATGGAAAAATGATTGCTTATTTTCCAAGTAATGTAAAGCCAGATAGCGATGCGATTTTGTCGTATTTGAAATAATTTTATAGGCTCCCTTTTATAAACTATCCATTATCTTCGTTGCATGTTATTGAGTGAAGTAATTGGACAAGAACCTTTAAAAAAACAATTGGTTCAAATGGTGCAACAACAAAGGCTAAGTCATGCCTTATTGTTTGTTGGCCCAGAAGGCTCAGGGGCTTTGCCTTTGGCCATTGCTTTTGCGCAATATATTGTCAGTATTCCTAATCAACAAACTTCAGATGTAGCTGATTTATTTGGAGCCGCCGCCAATGTTACTACCCCTGTAAAAAAATATAGTCCCGATGAAATTGCTGCATTACCTGCTTATCATAGAGCGAGTAGTTTAATGCACCCCGATTTGCATTTTTCATTTCCATCCATTACAGAAAAACCAGGACAAAAAAATATTAGCGCCAATTTTATAGAAGAATGGCGAGAGTTTATTAATATTTATCCCTACGGTAATGCTTTTGATTGGCTTCAATTTATTAAGGCCGAAAATAAACAAGGAAATATTAGCGCAGACGAATGTGCTGAAATTATAAAAAAACTTTCTTTTAAAAGTTTCGAAAGCGCGTATAAAGTTTTAGTACTTTGGATGCCAGAATATTTAGGCAAAGAAGGAAATAAATTATTAAAATTAATTGAAGAGCCTCCAGACAATACTATTTTTTTATTAGTCGCTGCCAGTGAAGAAAATATTTTACCCACCATATTAAGTAGATGCCAATTTATAAAAGTACCTCGACTATCCAAAGAGGCTATTGAGCAAGCTTTAATTTCCAAAGGAAAAATAGAACCAGAAAAAGCAGCACAAATTGCCTCTATGTCGGATGGGAATTACCGAGAAGCTTTACATTTATTACAACACAGTGACGCCGACTTTTTAACACAAATTAGAGAATGGCTCAATGCCATTCTTAAAAATGGGCCGGTGGCTCAAATGAAGTGGGTAGATGACATGAGCAAAATGGGCCGTGAGCCTCAAAAGCAGTTTTTAAAGTATTTCAACCATTTATTAGAACAAAGTATACGTTTAAAGGTATTGGGTAATGACCTTCCCTTAGACCCTGATTTAAAGGATTTTGCCTTAAGAATTAATAAAATAGCTGGGGTGGGGCAAATGGAGGCTATTGTACAGGAAATAGACAAAGCCACCTATTATATAGAGCGCAATGCCAATGCAAAAATGCTATTTATGGCCTTAGGCATCAAGTTCTATCATATCATTCAGAACAAAACCTTAATTTTGACAGAAGCATAGGTCGTGAAATGGAAAGAGGCGCTTAGCACCCATGCATGGTATTTTAATCATTAACAGTAGAATTTAGAATATATGGGATGTGGATCATGTGGAACAGGAACGCCTAACGGCTGTAAAAGCAATGGAGGTTGTAGTACTGGTGGCTGTAACAGACTCAATGTACATGATTGGCTTCGTGACCTGCCAATTGATGATATAGCCACTCAATGCAAAGTGGTGGAAGTAAGCTTTAAACAAGGCAGCCGAAAAGAATTTTTCAAAAACACTACCTTACAACATTTTGAGAAAGGGGACTATGTAACTGTAGAAGGCGTCAACGGATTTGACCTAGGTGAAATTTCCTTAACAGGTGAACTGGTTAGAATACAATTAAAGAAAAGAGGGACCGATGAATTTAGTCCTGAAATGAAAAAAATTCTTAGACCTAGCAACGAACGTGATTTAGAAACTTATCATATAAGTAAAAGCAGAGAAGCTGCTATGTTAGCCAGAAGTCGTGCTGCTGCCAGAGACCTTAGATTGGAGATGAAATTAAGTGAGGTGGAACTGCAAGCCGATGGGAAAAAAGGAACTTTCTTTTACACAGCTGATGACCGCATCGATTTTAGAGAATTAATAAGAACTTTTGCGGGTGAGTTTAAAGTGAAAGTGGAGATGCGTCAAATTGGAATTAGACAAGAGGCAGCAAAAGTGGGTGGTATAGGAAGTTGTGGTAGAGAATTATGTTGTAGTACTTGGTTGCACGATTTTAAAAGCGTTAACACCACTGCAGCGCGTTATCAAAATTTATCCATCAATCAAACCAAATTAAGTGGCCAATGTGGTCGTTTAAAATGTTGCTTGAATTTTGAATTAGATACTTACTTGGATGCCTTGCAAGCTTTCCCTGATTATGCAGATACTTTACAAACCGTGATGGGTCAAGCATTTTTAATTAAGAAAGATATTTTCAAAAATTTAATGTGGTACACTTTGCCTAATAATACAAAGCATTACCCTTTAACCATTGATCGCGTGGTTGAAATAAAACAATTAAACAAGCAAGGGATTGCAGTAGAAGAATTAGAAGCTATTGAGTTAATTAGTGGCAAACCAAAAGAAGTGGAACCATCCTTTGTGGATGTGGTTGGACAAATAAGTTTAAGAACATTAGAGAAAAATGATCGTCGTCGCAGAGATCAACAAAGAAATAACAACGATCGTAGACCCAACTTCAAC
>CANHOY010000060.1 GCA_947462495.1 Bacteroidota bacterium | reverse complement strand
TTTTAAATTACCTAATGGTGAAATTCAAATGACCATGGCCACTAATTATCCTTGGCAAGGGGATATGAAATGCACTTTGAATATGAAAAAGAAAGTAACGGTACCCATTGCATTTCGTTTACCAGGTTGGGCCAACGGAATTCCAGCACCAGGAAATTTATACCATTACGATAATAATACTAAAGAGGAAGCACCTATTGTATTAGTCAATGGCAAAGTAGTGGACTATCAAATTGAAAATGGATATGTAGTGGTTAAACAAGAATGGAAAAACAATGATGTGGTAGAGTATAAATTACCTTTAACTGTGAAGAAAATTGTAGCGAGAGATGAATTGGTTCAAGACAATGGCCGTATGGCGATACAAAGAGGACCCATCGTTTATTGTATTGAAGGTGCTGACAATAATGGTAAGGCATGGAATTTTATTGCTCCAGTGAATACTACATTTACAACCGAAAATTACGCTGTATTAGACGAGAAAGTGATAAGCTTAACTGCCAATGTTCCAATGATTCAAATGAATGAAGATGGGTCATCGGTGCAAACCACACTTCAACAAATTAGAGCTATCCCTTATTACACTTGGTGTAATAGAGGTAGTAATTCGATGCAAGTATGGCTGCCAACAACTTTTAAAAAGGAAATCAAATAATTAATTTACTTCCAACGCTTCTTTGCTTGGTAATTTAGGAAATGGATGATGTGGATCTGCTTGGTACCAAAATACGACTGAACTAATGTCTGATTTTTGTGCCAAGTATTTTCCATTGTCTCTCCAGCCTAAATCTTGAATGGTCACTTTTAAGTTTTTGTCAAATCGAATAGGATCCATAATATGCCAACGATACATTCCAAATCGTTGTTGTGATTTATAAAGACCGTCTGGTCTAATCACTTGGTGTAGTCCTGTATAAGGGTTTGAAAATTCTATGTACTTATTTGCAAAATCAAAATTATAAGATCCGCAGAAATAATCTTCCGTACCTGTTCCATTGATGGTTGGAAATTGAGTATCCCCGTCTAAAAAGAATTTAATTTCTCCTTCCCCCCACCAGCCATTGTTTTTCACCCCCCAAGCCATATATACACCAACATATTGTCCCTTCCCTTCAATTCCATCTACAATAGTGTAGTTAGAACCATTGGTTGGATTTTCATGTCTAAATTGAGCATGGAAATAAGCAGCATCAGAAGGTACTTCAGTTAAGGTATAATCTACTTGATAAAATAAAGTCATGGCATCTTTTTCATTGATGTTTTCCATGGTTATTTTACATTTTTTTCTAAAAGGCATTGGCCAATAACAATTAAAAGCACTTCCAGGATTTACTGTAACCGCTAATGAATTAATAGGAGCATATATATTCCATCCCATTCCAAAAAAATCTCCAATAGGTGATTCCACAGAGGGTTCTTTTTCATCATCCCAATAAATACGGATTATAGTATAACGCCAATTGCCAGTGGGGGTCATCCAAATATGTTGAATAGCGCCAGGCCCTTCCATTTCGGCTATAGTGATGGTTTCGCCAGCAGCAATTTTTATATAAGGGTTCACTTTCCATCCTTGACCCAAATCTGCTGCATTACGTGCTGCATTGGCTTTGTTTTTTATGGAAGCATCTTCTAATTTAGCCATTCCTCCTTTCCCTTTTTCACCAGTAAAATTCTCAGGACTAATTGATCTTGTTTTAGCAGGGGACAATCTGAAGAGATTTCCTAAATTCATATCAAGGCCATTAAAAGAGCTTTGTGCAAATAGGGTTGCATGGGTAAATGCAAGCATAATTGTCAATACAATAAAACGTTTCATAGCAGTAGGTTTAATATACCTAAATTAGAATAAATTGTTTAGAAATAGTAACATAAAACAGAACGTAGGGCATTTAAATTAGTTATATTTAATTTTAGAATGTAAGTATCAGTTAATTAAACAGTTAAGTATGAAAAATGTAGTTTCCTTTATTTTGACAGCCATTATAATAAGTTTTTCCTATGATGGGAATACACAAGTAAGTAAAGCGCCAGCTTATCCCTTAATTACCCATAACCCGTATTTTAGTATTTGGTCTTTTTCAGATCAATTAAATGAGTCCACAACAAAGCATTGGACGGGTTCACCTAACTCTATCCTTGGTTTAATTAAAGTGGATGGTAAAGTATATCGTTTTTTAGGTAAGGAAGATACTTTAAATACATTATCTATTCAGCTTGCGAAACAAGAATCTATTGATATGAGTGCTACAGAAACTAAATATGTATTCACTTGTGGAGGTATTCAATTAAACCTAAGTTTTATTTCTCCTTTAATCATTAATGATTTGTCTATCTTATCAAGACCAGTCACTTATATTAGTATGAGGACAAAATCTATAGATGGTAAAAAACATCAGACTAGTTTATTAGTAGGGGTATCCTCCTTAATGGCATCCAATACTTCTCAACAAGAAATGAAAGCTAACGCGTATACATCTAATCAATTGAATATTTTAAAAGTAGGAACTGTAGAACAACCTATTTTACAAAAAACAGGAGATAATTTAAGAATTGATTGGGGTTATGCTTATGTCGCAGCCAATAAGAATACATCTGTACAAACTATTGCCAATATTTTGGATGTAGCCAATGCATTGGGAAGTTCAGCAAATGTCTCTGCAAAAAACACAACTGAAGTGAAAGGTAAAAATTTATTTTTAAACACTTTATTTAAAGAGGAAACAATAGACGAACAAGAAAAGAATCATTTATTATTAGTGGGCTATGACGAATTATATGCAATACAGTACTTCAAAGAAAATTTGAAGCCCTGGTGGAAATTAGATCCTACTATGACCATGGATAAACTATTACAATTGGCGAATACACAATACAATGAAGTGATTCAAAAATGCAAGCAAATTGATAAAATAATTTATAATGATGCGCTTGCAGCTGGTGGCGAAAATTATGCAAAACTTTGTATTACTGCTTATAGACAAGCCATATCGGCACATAATTTAGTTAAGAGTAAACAAAATGGTGAATTACTCTTTTTATCAAAGGAAAATTTTAGCAATGGAAGTATTAATACCGTGGATGTTACTTATCCGAGTGCGCCTCTGTTTTTAGCCTATAATCCAGCGCTTATGAAAGGAATGTTAAATGGTATATTTTATTTCAGTGAAAAAAGTGGATTGTATAAACAACCTTATGCAGCACACGATTTAGGAACCTATCCCGTAGCCAATGGACAAACTTATCCAGAAGGTATGCCAGTAGAAGAGTCTGGTAATATGACCATTTTAGCTGGAGCCATTACAAAAGCAACTGGCAATGCGAATTATGCAAAAGAACATTGGGCAACCTTAACTCAATGGGTTCAATTTTTAGAAAAAGAAGGATTGGACCCTGTGAATCAATTATGCACCGACGATTTTGCTGGTCATTTAGCCCGCAATGCTAATTTGGCAATAAAAGCAATAGTGGGGATACGTTGTTATGCGATGATGGCAGAACAATTAGGAAAAAAAGAGATAGCTACTAAATACACTCAAATAGCTAATGATATGGCCATAAAATGGCAGGACTTAGCCAATGCAGGCGATCATTATGCTTTAACTTATAATGATAAAAATACTTGGAGTCAAAAATACAATATGGTTTGGGATAAACTTTTTGGATTTAATTTATTCCCTCAAAAAGTATACGATAATGAAGTGGCTTATTATTTACTTAAACAAAATGAATTTGGTTTGCCATTAGACAGTCGTAAAACTTATACAAAGTCCGATTGGATTGCTTGGACTGCTACCTTAGCCAATAATCAAGCCGATTTTGAAAAATTAATTAATCCTGTATATAAATTTTCAACCAATACGCCAACCAGAGTTCCATTGAGCGATTGGCATGAAACTACCAATGGAAAACAAATTGGTTTTCAAGCTAGAAGTGTAGTAGGTGGATACTCCATTAAAGTATTACAGGAAAAATGGAATAGTGCACAGGCGACTATTCCTGTAAAAGGAAATGGGTATTATTCTGGAAAAAAAAAGTCCAATTAAAAGAAGAGGAAGAGGAAATAATTCAGAAAACACTTGAAAACAAACAGGAAAGTTTAAAAATTTATTTTTATCCTCAACAAAAAGGAGAAATTCAAATTTATTTAAACCTAAAACCAATTGCAACTGCTTCTGTGCTTATTATTAGTTTAGATGAGTCTAATCAACTGTATGAACTAAATATCCCAGCTCATTCCCTAAATACAAAAATACCTGTTGGTAAATTTTACATACCTACGGCTTCCTATCATTATATAAAAATAATGGGGAAAAATAAAATTAGTGAAGCCTATCCAGAGATTGAGTCCTTGCAAATAGATGCTATTACTCCCAATGAAATCAAGTATAATAAAAGTGTTTATTTAGCAGCACCTTCTACCCATTTACGCTATATCGTACCTGGAGATAGTGTAGTGAAATGGTTCTATACTGAAGTCATGGTTCCTAAAGAAGTAGAAAATTCTATTCATGCCTATTATGAGACCAATGGCTTCCATAGTGGCTATGGTGGTATACAGATAAATAATGAAAATGAAAGAAGGTTTATTTTTTCTGTTTGGAGTTTATATAAAACTGATAATCCAAAAGAAATCCCTTCACAATATGCTGTAAATTTAAAAGCAAAAGGGAAGGAAGTTTCTTCTGGTGATTTTGGCAATGAAGGCTCAGGAGGACATAGCCATTTAGTATTTCCTTGGAAAGTAAATCAAACCTATCGTTTCTTAACTGGCATTACCTCTATAGCAGGAGATAGTGCTACATATATTGGTTATTTTGCAACACCAGAAGATAATTATACATGGCATTTATTATCAGAATGGACACAAAACAAAACTGATACTAAAACTGGTTTCAAAAATTTGTATTCATTTGTAGAAAATTTTGGTAACAATGGGGAAGATTATTTTAAAGCCTTTTATGGGAATCAATGGATTCTAACTCCATCTGGCAATTGGGTTGAACTGAATCAAGCCAAATTTAGCACAACTGCACATCCTCGAAAACATCAACGATATGATTATGGTGCTGGAGTAGAAGGAAATTTATTTTATATGTATTCCGGAGGGTTTACACATTTAAAGAATATAGATGCAGGGGATGTAATTACAAGAAAATTAAATGGAAAGCGCCCCGTTATTGATTTTTCTTCCTTGAAGAAATAATAGGTTCATAAGGCCCATATTTATGCTGAATCTCAGAAAATGAATCTGAATAGGGGCCAAATGGGTAGTCTATGGGTTTAGAAGCCAACAAAGGCCAATCTTTGGATTTGTCTTTGGTAGGTCTAGGTTGAGAATTGATGTATGCAGCTACATCCCAAGATGCTTGATTGGTTAATGTGGGCATATGATAATTAATGCCATTGGGCATATTATTTTTGATGAAACCAGCTAATTTAGAATTTTGAAATAACCCAGCTGCATCGTTATAGCTATGCTTACCCCATACAGGTGGATAGGTATACATTTTTTCAGTACTATCTAATACACCTTCTCCATTTACTCCATGACATTTTTGACAATTTTGTATATACACAATTTTCCCTTGTGTAGGGTTGGCAGCAGATGATAAATAAGGTAATATTTCTGTGCCAGAACCATTTACTTTTTTCCCTTTTGGTACCTCATTACCCAGCCATTCAATATAAGCATAAATAGCTTTCATTTCTTTTGAACCAGTATCTAAAGCGTTCCCATTTAAACTACGTTCCATGCAATCATTTACTCTTTTATATATAGTTTCGATGCTGCCCGATCTTTCTCTAAATTTTGGATAGGTAGAAAAAACGGATCCATAATTTAATCCCCAAGGTTTTGTACCCGCTTCTAAATGACAATTTTGGCAGTTCATTCCATTGGTAGAATGTTGAACGGTTCCTTTTGGCCCAAGGTAGAGCGCAGTATGAGCAATTAATTCATAACCATACTGTATTAACTCCCCATTTTTATTAGTTTTTAATGGAATTTGAAAATGGGAAGGACCCACCCAGGCAGGTAGTTCTTTAGAAGCGCTAACTGTTATGCTATGATCATTATTTTTCACTTTAATGAAAAATCGATATAGTGAAATAACAATAAGTAATAAAGAAAATATAAGAAATATTTTTTTAAACATATCAATCAATGTGTATGCTTAATAAAATTAGTTAACCCCGGCTTTTAAATAGCTCCAACCAGCTTCTTGTTTAATAACCACTTCAGCCACTCCAGAAGGAACAGTAGTAGCTTCTATTACTAAATCGGCTTTTAGTATATGGTATTTTCTCATTGAGTTTTCACAGGCCGTAAAACTAACTCCTGTTTTGGCAAGTTCAGAAATATCTTTAGCCATAGGTGTTTTGCTGGCTACTAATAAGTTTAAAGCTAATCCATGAACAACTACTTCTACGTTTAAATTTGCTGGCCATATCTTTTGTAAATTTTTTATATTACCCATGGTGGCATTCCATGCAAGGGTGTCTGCAGTATTTAATTGAATAACAATTTTATGTTCTGTAGATTGAGCAGAATTAGTAGTTTGTGCATTTGTTATGGTAGAAATTGATAAGATGCACATAAATAATAAAATGAATTTGTTGGTTTTCATAAAAATAATTTTAAAATATTTTAAGGCTGAATGGAAATTTGTTGGTTATAAAAATTTAAAAAATCAATATAATCTTTTACATTTTTTAATTTACTTTTTTTCTTTTGGTATGTTTCTATAATAGATTTATTGGGCAAAAGCGCATATAATTCAGATTGATCCAATTTTCTTAATTTTTCAATACTAGCAGGGGTGTATTTTAAGTAATAAAAAGTATTTTCAGAAAAAGCGTTTACTTTAATGGTACCAAATAAGGAATCTTTTCTTATAATAGTATTCACGTTTTGTTTTAATAATTGAACTTTGCCATCATTTAAAACCTGAACAAATTGATGTGGTCTTAAAACATTTTTAGAATCGGTAAATCCTTTTTCTAAGTTTACTTCCTTTAAACCCTCGACGCTATCAAATAGAAGGGTTACTCTTTTTAACACTTCTTTATTAGCTACCAATTCAGTTTCTTTTTCGTCTAAAAAATGAATTTGATCTGAATAGGAATTGTACTTTACCTTGATGGTGGCAATAGGATGCAATCCAATATCATAAAGAATGGCTTTGCGCCAATCCCCCAATAGAAAAGGAGTACCAGAAATATCCGAATACCTCATCCCTTTAGTCAATCCATCTACGTCATAAGCTCCAAAAGGATCAATATTGTAAGCTATGTTAGCAGTTTTGAAATTGGACATTTCAGCACTAATTGCATTCCCAGAACCACTTTGACTGTGTAAATTGGCAAAAATCAACAGAAAAAATGATAAAGAAATTACATTTTTCATAACTTGTTATTGTATCTATAAATATATCGATTTTTTTAGTAAAATGATTATCCAATGGGTTGTAATTTTTACATTAAATAATTAAATAACAAAAACTGATGAAATTAAAATCTGTGATCTTTACTTCTTTATCAATGCTGCTTTTTTTATTCAGCACCAACAATGCTTTATTTGCCCAAAATAAAAGTAAGAATTATACAACATTAGTTGAGTTATTTACACAATGGCGCATTTTCGAACAACCTCCCTTGTTAAATGGAGCTCCAGATTATACAGTGGCAAGTTTTAATCGTCGTCAACCCAATTTCATACAACTTAGAAAGAAGTTATTGTCAATTGATACAGTAGGCTGGTCAATTAAAGAAAAAGTAGATTGGCGTATTATTTGGGCAGAAATGAATGGGTATGACTTTAACGTTCGTATTCTAAAACCTTGGCAAAGAGATCCTGCTTTTTATAAATCTATCTATACTGAAAGGTCTGATGTACCAGCTCATGAAGGGCCTTCCCATCACATGGTTACTGATGTTTGGAAATATAATTTTCCTTTAACGGCGAATGATAGAAAAGCATTTATGAGTAGTTTAAAAGGAATAGCAGCTTTAAATAACCAAGCCAAAATAAATTTAACGGGAAATGCTAAAGAATTATGGATAGCAGGTATTAGAGACATTCGAACACAAAGCGACGATTTAGCTGAAATCATGACCAAACCTGGATGTGCAACAGATAAAGAATTAACTCAATTATTAAAAGAGGGTATCGCTTCCACCAACGATTTAGTTCAATGGCTAGAAAAACAGAGTGTTAAAAAAACTGGCGCTTCAGGTATTGGAAAAGAAAATTACAATTGGTATCAAAAAAATGTTCATTTAGTGCCTTTAACCTGGGATGATCAGGTTTTACTATTAAAACGTGAATTAACTCGATCATGGGCAGCTTTAAAAATGGAAGAGCATAGAAATCGTAAATTACCCTTATTAGAATTGGCCAATACACCAGAAGCAAATAATATTTTAGCTGAAAAATCATTTAAAAGTTTAATTAAATTTTTAAATACACAGGAGGTACTTACCATTAAACCCTATTTTGATTCTGCTATACGCGCACATAAGCTTGGATTTTCCCCTACAGAAAAACGTAACTTTTTTCAAATTACTGCAGCTTATGATCCAAGACCTCTTTATTCACATTTTTATCATTGGTTTGAATTAGCAAGAATGGATATAGAGCACAATCAAAATGAAATTAGACGCTCCCCTTTATTATATAATTTATTTGA
>CANHOY010000059.1 GCA_947462495.1 Bacteroidota bacterium | reverse complement strand
TGGACGACAAGGGACACGGCTTCAGGGTTGCCTATACAAAAGCAGATATAGAAGGAAGGGCCTGGTTCATGGACTTGATGAAAAAAGCAGGGTTAAATCCAACAATTGATGCTGCAGGAAATATTATTGGCAAACGTAAGGGGAAGAACGCTTCATTAAAGCCAATTGCTTTTGGCTCGCATATTGATATGGTGCCAGACGGAGGGAACTATGATGGCACAGTAGGTTCAATAGCTGCATTAGAAATAATAGAGACATTCAATGAATATAATATAATTACAGATCATCCGCTTGAACTGATCATTTTTGCTAATGAGGAAGGTGGTACTATTGGGAGTATTGCAATGGTTGGGAATATAACTACGGAAGGTCTTCTCCAAAAAAGTCAATCTGGATTAACTATGGCGGAAGGAATAAAAGCCATTGGCGGAAATCCTGATAATATTCAGTCGTGTATACGAAACAAAGGAGACCTTCATGCTTGGTTGGAATTGCATATTGAGCAAGGAGGAATTTTAGAAAGCGAAAAATTAAATATAGGGGTAGTAGAAGGTATTGTAGGTCTTAGACATTGGATAGTTACATTGGAAGGTTTTGCAAATCACGCGGGTACTACTCCAATGAATAGGAGGCAGGATGCGTTATTGGCAGCATCTAAATTTATCATTGCAGTAAATGAAGTGGTGCTTAGTGTGGAGGGCAATCAAGTGGGTACGGTAGGAAAAATGACTTTGCAACCTGGTGCGTACAATGTAATCCCTGGCAAAGTAGTACTAGGTTTAGAAATTCGTGATTTGTCAGATGATAAGATAGATATGCTGTTTACACAAATTGAAAAACTTGCAGCTATAATTGCCAATGAATCTAAAGTAAAAGTCAACTTTGAATTGCAAGCCAATGCTTCTAAGCCAGCATTAACCAATAAAGTTTTACAGCAAGTCATCTTTAATGCTTCTAAGGAATTGGGATTAACAACCAAGCTTATGCAAAGTGGTGCAGGGCATGATTCGCAGGAAGTAGCTTCGATAGCACCATCCGCTATGATTTTCATACCTAGTGTTGGCGGTATTAGTCACTCACCTAAAGAGTTTTCAACCATATTGGATATAGCCAATGGAACTAATGTACTTTTAAAAACAATATTATCAATTGATAAAGGAGTAGCAGGCTTAGAAATTAAATAATTAATTGCATTAGTAGTTTCAGTACAAGATAAATGTAAGGATTTTATTAGCCAACATTTAAAATTTACAAACACCATCTCATGAAAAAAATTAAACTGATATACATTTTAATAAATATATTTTTTCTCAATGCTAGTTTTGGCCAGCATTATAATGTATCCAACGCACATTCTCATAATGATTATCAAAATCCCATCCCCTTTTTTACAGCCCATGAACAAGGTTTTGGTTCTATTGAAGTTGATATATTTTATTATAATGACAGCTTATTTGTGGGCCATACTTTTGGCGATATTCAAAAGAAAAGAACCCTTCAAGCCTTATACCTTGAACCTATAAAAAATAAAATACTTGTAAATAATGGATACCCCTACACGGATAGTGCCATGCCTTTGCAATTGCTGATAGATATTAAGACAGATCCCAATAGGACCATTAATAAATTAGTTCAAATACTCAATACTTATACTACCATCATCAACGCAAATAAAATTAAAATAGTCATCACAGGCAATAGGCCCAAAGCCAATGAGTTTACAAGCTATCCCAACTATATATATTTTGATGGTGATTTAGATAAAGATTATACCACAAGCGAATTAAATAAAGTTGGGCTATTCAGTGCAGATTTTACCAACTATTCTAAATGGAATGGCAAAGACATGATGGTAAACGCAGATTATGAAAAAATAGATTCTATTATTAACAGCACCCATCAAAAAGGAAAAAAAATTAGATTCTATGCCAGCCCGGATTATCTAAATGCATGGCAACAGTTTGTGAAATTAAAGATAGATTATATCAATACCGATCATATAGAGCAATTAGGAATGTATTTTAAAAATTAAAGATGTAAATATTTTTCACAATGGTAAGCAGTCTATACAGCCAATAAAAAACCTACTAGGATCAGCCAGTAGGTTTTTTTATTTTGATTAGTTGACACTAGTTATATCTTTTTTTTAGTCTTATAACCATTTGTCCAGCATTATCATTGCATGATATGATAAATGTTCCGGAATAATTAGTTTAGCTAAATCTCTTTAAGTTCGATTACTTATCATGACGATTGACTACTATTACTTTTTCTTGGTTTGTAAATATTTAATTAAATCCAATACCTCATTTTCTTTTATGGTTTCAAAAATCCCTACTGGCATCAATGATGTGGGCATCGTTTCACGCGACTGAATATCAGATTTATTAATTTTCGTTGACTCTTTGCCTACAATTCGCATGGTTATCTGTCGGTCATTTTCAGATATGACATTGCCAGAGTAAGTACGCCCATCCCTAGTTGTAACGACTACTAGCTTGTAATCGTCCTGAATTTCACCTGAAGGATTTAGTACATTAAACAATATATAATCCAAGCTGGAACGGTTGGACCCAGTAAGTTCTGGACCAATGTTGCCGCCATTGCCGTACATTTTATGGCATGATCCACAGCTTTGTATAAATACGGTTTCCCCTTTTACTGCGCTGGCCTTTTCGAGGGCGTTTGGAGTTAATATATTCCTATACTTGATGTACGCTTTTTCGAGTGACTGTTCCTGTTCAATCGCTCCCCAATATTCAATAAATCCGCTTCCCACTACTCGTAAAAGTTGACGTGCGGTATATGCAGGAATATCAGATCTTGGAATAGACTGTTTTTTAAGGGCTTGAGTAAGTTGCCCGCCATATTTAGGGCGAGATGAAAGTGTTTCAATTGCTCGGCGTTTTTCGAGAACAGTTAATGAATTGTAATTAGCAATAATCAGCGCTCCAAAATTCTCCTCATCATAATTTGCAATGGCAGAAATTACCTCAAGTCGAATAGGAATTTCCTTGAACAAATTGGAAATTTCAGGTTTTAACTCAAGCCTTTTTCCTGAGGCGAGTATGTTTAAAGCTTCTTTTCGCTGAGCAACTGTGGAGTTTTTATTTTTTAAAATAGAAAGGTAATTTTGAGAAGCATCTCTATCACCAAAACGCTGGGCTATCTGTTTTGCCAACTTTGGTATTTGCCCTTTCTGCAACTTTAGTTTTTGATAAGCCGAATTCCAGTTTTTAGGTGATTTAATATCAAATCTATCTTCTAGCCCATCACGCATTCCTTCCAAAATACTGGGTAAATTTTTAGTACTTTTTTCAATATAGCTTACCAATAATTCATGTTCATTTGCATCAATAAGTCTTCTTGCAATATAATTGGCAATCATATCAAGATTGCAATTTTTTAATAGATCCAAGCCTGCCTTTGGATTAGCTTTTACTAAAGGTTCAAGCCCAAACCAAATCATTTTGGGCAAATTATGATCATCGTTATCTTCCCTATGATTTGACAATTCACCTGCAATTTTCCATGAAGAAGCTGAATTAATCCGCTGCAAAGCTGCAGCTAAATACAACCTTACAACCGATGATTTATCTTCCTTTGCCATTTTTACAAATTCAGTTAAAGCAGCTTCCGAAGGCGATTTATCCTCACATAAAAGTTGGATAGCCCAAGACCTTAGGTATTCATCCTTATCCAAAAGCAGATTTTCAAGTTGGTGACTTTCAAAATTATTGGTAACATGTAAAGTCCACATGGCCCTTAAACGGTAATCAGGATTGGAATTATTTTTCAGGATATTTTGTAATTCTTCAATAGCAGTTGGGTCAATTTTACCTTTGGAACCTCTAGTTTGAAGAATGACTCTAGCCCGACGGGAATGCCAATCACTAGTATTCAATTGCAATAATACCAACTGACGATCAGAAAATTCATTTAAATTATCAAACCTCCCTATCCAATTTTGAGCTAAGTTTTGAGTTGGCATCACTCTGAAAATACGACCTGTTTCTCCATGCAAAACCTCATTACCACAAATAGAAGCATCATGCCAATCGAGTACATAAAGGCCTCCGTCTGGTCCTACTTCCATGCTAAACCCTACCCATTGGGCATTATTAGCTAATAATAATTCGTCGCCATGATGGGCAATAAAACCCGAGCCAGATTTCGACAAAACATCAGATAAAACAGCATGCTCATGAATATTAGCCATGAATATCCTTCCTTTTTGCTCAGCAGGAAAAGCATCCGATTGATACACTCTTGCTCCACCATGAGCCGAACGATGGCTATGGTCAGCAATGGTACGGATATCACTATATAAATAAGGATTAAAATGTTGCCCACCCTGACGATGATATACACCACCGGGTATTACATGCCACATGTGAGGTATTACACAAGCTGACATAAACAGTTGTCCTTTTGCATCATAGTCAATTCCCCATGGATTGCTAAAGCCGTGAGCCACCACTTCAAACAAATCTTTGGTAGGATGGTATCTCCATACTCCTCCATTGATATCAACACCTTCCCCTTTCAAAATATCTTCAGGAAATGGATCATTTTGTTTGTAAATTTTTCCTTTCCCTTCTGGCTTTCGAATTTTAGAGGGTGTAGCAAAGCCTTGTAAGCCATATAGCCATCCATCTGGACCCCAATGAAAACTATTCAATGTTTCATGCCTATCTCGAATTCCCCAACCAGTTAATCTTATTTCGATATTAGCGGTATCCGCAATGTCATCATGATTTTTGTCGGGAACAAAAAGTAAATTAGGTGGAGCTCCCAAAAATAAGCCATCAAAACCAACTGCTATAGCAGCTGGAAAAGCTATTCCCTCAAGAAAAACTTTTTTTGTGTCTGCTTTTCCATCATGATTGGTGTCTTCAATAATTAATATGCGGCTATTGCCTGCTTTCGAAAAACCATAACCACGAGACTCATAATCACGATTCTCTGCTACCCAAAGTCGGCCACGGTCATCCCAACAAAAAGCCATCGGTTGAGTAATCGTTGGCTCTGCCGCCCAAGCATTTACCTTAAACCCCTCTTTCATAGTCATGGCTGCAGTAGCTTCAGTAGGATTTAAAAACTTAGCATCACGCCCTTCTTGCTGTGCAATACCCCAAAGTGAATAAGAACCTCCTCCAACGTTGAAAGACATATCTTGTCCGCTAAAACTGGTCCATAATTTATTAATTTCCAAATCGGTAAGTTCCCCTGTGTAAATTAATAGCTCATGTTTGATGGTCTCAATTTTCCCCTTTTTTATTTCCCAATCAGCCTTTTTTGCACGGGCAACTCCAATTCCCAATTGATTATCAACTCGCCAGTTTTGAGGAAAACCATTATTTTCTGGATGATCAAAAACAGCAATATGGGCACGGTCTTTTCTTCCCTCTAATTTAATTCCTACATCTACCCAATTAGATCGTTGGCCTTCCGCTTTTTCATTTTTCTGTCTGGATCCATTCACAACATCTCCTTCTCTGCCTTCTTTCCATGGCATGCGAACAAATAGTCCACCATAATCATATTTGCCAATTGTAATATCCGTTACTGCTTCTCCTGTCCATACCAAATTGAGAAAATATTTTCCATTTTCTTCACGCATTGTCCAAGTTTGGGTTTCAGTTAATACAGGCCCCCCTTTCTCGTCTAGTAAATCATAAACGGTCTCCCATTTTACTTCGTTACCAGCATTTTTAATCACTTTAGCGCTAGATTTTTTCCAATAATCCCTACCGGGGTTATGAAAATAATCACGCCCATTTACACGGGTATAACCCCAATAAATTCCAGTTTGGTGCTTATGATGCTCCGGACTAAAATCAGTTAAAATTCCATTTCCATCTGGAGCCACTATCGGATGAAGATAAGGCCTGAAATTATCCCTGGCAACCTGAGTTAAAATAGGCGATTTCCCGTTTTTTCGAAAAATGGAAATCGTACTTGATTTATCATCCTGAATAATTGTAAGGCTTGTAGTTTTTGATTGACCCGATGAAGACTTACTATTTTGTGCGATAACAAAATTGTTAATTGCAAAAAATAAAATAAAGTAAAGCAAGACTAAATGTTTCATAATTATAATTTAATACACAATATTCATGCAAAAGTTTATTTTCATTCTTACAATTGGCTATTTTAAACAATTTAACTAATACCGAAAAAAAATCTATTTTTTCCCAGTAGCCGCATAAATGATACCTGCACTAATATGACTTAAATAAGTTGGATCAGAGAAGTCGCTAGGTACGTGTCCAAGGTTTGTATAAAAGGCGCGCCCACCATCAAAATCATGATACCATGCAATTGGATGAAATGATCCCATTCCATTTCCAATTTTTGGCCCCCAAGCTACCTTCGGATTATAAGAATTTTCATCAATGGATAATACCGTTTTTAAACCCTTCACTTGATCAGGACCAAATTCATACCATTCGTCGGTCCATTGTTTATTATTAGCAAAACCTTCCAGTCCCGGGAAAGTAGCATCTAAAACATTTAAACGAGCTGTTTGAATGGCTGGATGAATATGAAACATTCTTCCTACTAGTTGTGTATACCAAGGCCAATCATACTCAGTATCAGAAGCGCTATGTATCCCCATAAATCCTTTACCTGATTGTATAAAACGTTCCATTACTTTTTGCTCCTCATTGTTAAGAATATCGCCGGTGGTATTTAAAAAAATAACTACTCGGTAATTGGCTAAAGTTCTATCCGTAAAGCCAACATTACTCTCCAATAAATCAACTTTAAAATTATGTTTATCGCCTAATTTTTGAATGGCCAGTACACCAGCGTGTATAGATTCATGATGCCAACCTCTTGTGGTGGTTACCAGCAAGGCATTGAACTGCGTTTGTGCTAACAAAAAATAAGAAGATCCAAAAATGAATACACTTAATAGAATTGCTTTTTTGACAGATTTCATAGTATAATAAATTAATGATTATTTATAAATTGATTTTAAAATTATTTTTTCTTAAGTTGTTGCATATAGGCAAGTAAATCGGCCATGCCTTGGGTACTCATAGTTTTATACAAACCTTCCGGCATCATGGATTCTTTAAGCTGTGTGATAGATTGAACTTGGCTTGTTTTAAATTGCTCTTTGGTACCTCCAGGAAGTTTAAGGTCAATATCGGTTTCTGTTTTACTGGCAATAATACCCGTAACCGTTGAGCCATCTTTTAATTTCAGTGTCCATCCTTCAAATCCAAAACTAATTCCTTCCGATGGATGTAATATTGTATTTAATAAACCTTCTTTCGGATACTTAGAACCAATTTCAGAAAGCTTGGGACCAAAATCATTTCCTTCTGCATTTACTTTATGGCATACCGCACAGGTATTGATATAAACAGTTTTCCCATTTACAGCATCCCCTTTAAGTGCATTGATATTTGCTAAAGTAGGCATCGCAGAAGCAGTTGCCGCCATATGATTGGGTAGATAGCTTTCTGCTTCGGCTCTTACCGATCCGCGCCAAGCACCGCTTACACTGCTTACTACATCGGGTATTAAGTCTTGAGGTACTTTTTTATTTTTTAAAATAGTAAGTACTCTTTCTTCTCCATCCCAACTTTTACCAATTTTGCTGGCCGCAGCTTTGCGTATATTTTTTTCATACTGATTAGATAAAGCAATGGTTTGTAAAATATCGATGGATTCTTTACTACCCACTCTACTAATGCTGGTTAATAATGATTTTAATTGTGCTGTATCTTTTCCATTTAATATAGGCCATACCAATTTGCTTCCTCCAAAAGACAGTAATAAGCCTGCAGATTTTTTCCCTATGTCTTCGTCTTTTTTGCTAATGGCCAACTGAAGTAAATTATTACTTTCCGATTTTATTGCATAACGTTTTACCAAATCAAAATATTCATTGGTGCCAAATACTAATTTAACTACTTGTTGCAATGCTTGTTGAGCAATGGGAGATTGATTAACCGATTTAATATCTAAAGCAAATAATACTAATTTATTCAAAGCCGCATCATTGCTTTTATTATTTTCAATCATCTTTAAAAGCAAACCCGCTTTTAAAGGACCTGGATTAAAATCAAAGGCTCTAAAATAACGCAGACGATCTTTTAATGCGACTTGTTCATCGGCGGCCAATTTTGCTAAATAAGGAACCGCTATTTCTGTCCTTGCACGCCATACAATATCTCTTCCAGCAGCCTCTTTCAAAGGATCTTTTACAATAGAGACGTAGGCTTTAAAAAATTGATCCCATTGTCTATCTGCACCAATGCCTAAAGCTTCCAAGTACCAACGATCTTTACCATCATATTTATTGGCAAGAGTAGCCCATAAGCCAGCTGCTTCAGGAACTTTGTGATGATGAAGTGCAATAGCCACTTCTCTTCTTACTTGCACATCGGCATCATTTACTAAAGCATTTAATACTGGCGTCAAATTTTGTTTCAACTGCGCAGCAGCCCTAATGGCTACTATACGAATATTGGGGTTATTATCTTTAGTAGCTTGATCAATATATTTTTTAGCATCCGCTTTAGGTAATTTTACTAAAACCCAAAAAGCCCTTGCGCGCATTTTAGGATTGGCTGTTGAATTCCATAATTTTTCAAGATCAACAATAGATTTATCTCCAAAAGATTGTAAGCTAGTAAAAGCATGATGACGTACAGCAAGGTTAGGACTTTGTAAAGCTGTCACTGCGCCTGCAGGGGTAGTATAATCTTGTTTAGGAATAATATATTTAGCAGC
>CANHOY010000058.1 GCA_947462495.1 Bacteroidota bacterium | reverse complement strand
TCGACCGACGGAGATGTATGGTTGGTAGAAGGTGTGCTTCAAAGTGCTGGAAAATTAACATGGAAACGCATTGCATCTGGATTGTTTCAACCACTAGGTATTAAAATAGTGAACAAAGAAATATATGTGACTTGTCGTGACCAATTGGTAAAACTTAATGATGTCAATGGAGATGGAGAAATAGATTTTTATGAAAGTTTTAATAGCGACCATCAAGTAACCAATCATTTTCATGAATTTGCCATGGGTTTACAAACAGATAAAGAAGGAAATTTTTATTATGCTAAAAGTGCAAGACATGCAAGACCTTCATTGGTTCCGCAACATGGCACATTATTGAAAGTGAGTAAGGACGGGCAAAGCACCAGTATTATGGCGCATGGATTTAGAGCGGCTAATGGAGTTTGTATTAATCCAGATGGTAGTTTTATTGTTACTGATCAAGAAGGTCATTGGACACCGATGAATCGTATTAATTGGATTCAACCAGGAAATAAATTCTATGGAAATATGTTTGCCTACAATGCATCCAAAGATAGTTCAGACAATGCTATGGAACAACCCTTAACCTGGATCGAAAAAGATATTGACCGTTCTCCTTCTGAATTACTTTGGGTAGATAGTAAAGCATGGGGACCGCTTAATGGTAGCTTACTTAGTTTTTCCTATGGTTATGGAAAAGTTTTTGTAGTGCCCTTTGAAAAAATGGGTAGCCAAATACAGGGTGGTGTTTTTGAATTACCGATTCCTACTTTTTCTACGGGTGTAATGCGTGGCCGTTTCAATCCAGGAGATGGTCAATTGTATGCCTGTGGTTTATCTGCTTGGGGTTCGGCTCAGCCTGAGTTAGGTGGCTTTTATCGAATTAGGTACAATGGAGAAAAAGCAACCATTCCACTTGGACTGCATGTTCAAGCCAAAGGAATTCTTATTCGTTTCTCTCATGAATTAAATAGCAAAGACGTTGAAAATATAAAATCTTTCCAAGTACAAACCTGGGATTTAAAAAGGGCGAGAACTTATGGCTCGGATCATTATAATACCAAAACACTTCCGGTCACTAGCGCTACATTAAGTAAAGATAAAAAAGAAGTATTCCTCACCATCCCAGGTATAAAGCCTACTAGGATTATGGAAATTAATTTTCAATTTATGGATGAAAAGGGTGAACCTATAAAAGGACTCATTCAAAATACCATCCATCAAGTTGGACTGTAATTCAAGACAGGATAACTTATTTATTAGGATTTGAAAATGCGGTCCATTAAAACCCATTTTTCCCCTGGTTTAGACCATGGCAAAGGCTTTTGAAAGGTAGACATAAACGCTTCCCACTCTGTAATTTTAGGATTGGTTGCATCAAAGGCTGCTTTTTGCTCAAAAGTAAATTCATCCACCGTTTCTAATATCATAAACATTCTGTTCCCGGTTCTAAATATTTCTATATTTAAAATGCCCGCATCAATATCATGTTGTGTTACTTCGGGCCAAGCATTGCCCTTGGCATGATGATACTCATATTTTTTAATAGATTCAGGTTCATCAATTAAATCTAAAGCCAAACAAAATTTTTGCATAATTTAAATTTTAAAATATTTTTTAAAAGAAAGCATAGTTTGAGTTGCTGCTTCTTTGGGTGTAGGCCAAGGAAATGCTTCTGCCGAAACATAACCCTGATAATTTATTTCCTTTAAAGCTTTGGCAACTTCTACAAAATGAGTATGCCCGTTTCCTACTGGACGTCGGTTGCTGTCTGCAAAATGTACATGCAATATAAAATCTTTGCTGGCCCGTATACTCGCAGCCATATCTACTTCCTCCATATTCATATGAAATAAGTCGGCCAGTAAACCAACTTGATTAATTTGATGCAACTTTAAAAACGAAACTCCATCTGCCAGGGTATTGATTAAATTAGTTTCATATCTATTCAAAGGTTCGTAAATTAATTGTACGCCTAAGGTTGCTGCATGCTTACCTAAATAACTTAAACCTATTGCAAGCCATTCCAATGCTTGCTCGCGATCCACACCTGACATTATATTTCCCTGCATCGAACCAATAATAGCTGGCGCTTTAAAGGCAGCCCCAAATGAAATCATTTTTTCTATAAATTCAATCGCCTTTTTTCTTACCGTTTCATCAGGATCTGTTAAAGTCAATCCATGAATCACTTTGCCAGCGCCCGTTCCTACAGCAGCTATTTGAAGTTGATATTTTTTTAATAATAATTGAGTGGCTTCTACCTCCAACGCATCTGCTGATGCAGTAAATAATTCCACCGCATCAAATCCCAAAGAAGAAGCATGTGCCATACTTTGCTCCAAATGATCCCAATAAATCCATGGGCCCGAATTTATACTGGGAACCAAAGCAATCGTTGCACAAGATTGTATCATATTTTATAAATTAAAATCAACCATGATTTTTGTAATTCCTTTTGCATCTTTTGCCCAACCTGCCAATGCAGCTCCTGCATTTTCGAGTGAAACTACTTTTGAAATAACTTCTTGTACAGGAAATTTACCTGCTTCTAAATAAGCAATTACTTCCGGAAATTCATCTGTACAATTTCTGGATCCTACAATTTCAATTTCTTTGCGAACAAAAAGACCTGTATTAAATTCTACTAGCGATTTTGCATAGCCTATACAAACCACTCTACCCGTATACGCCACTTCCTCTACTGCTGCTCGATAAGTAATTGCATTTCCTACCGCTTCAATAATTACATCAGGGCCATCACCATGGGTGATGCGCATTAATGCTTCATGTAAATTTTCTTTGCTGGTATTAATAGTATGCGCTACGCCTATTTTTTTTGCTATCTCCATTTTGGAATCATCTATATCAATCGCTATTACTTCAGCACCCCTATTGACTGCTGAGGCAATGGCACCCATACCCACAATGCCGCAACCGATTACTGCTACTCGGTCTTGACTACTTATCCTGCCACGTGCAGCTGCATGAAAACCTACTGTCAAAGGCTCTACCAACGCCAACTCTTTCAAAGAAAGTTGGGAAGAAACAAATAAATCTTTCCAATGAATGGTAATGTAATGGGTCATTGCCCCAGGACGTCTTACCCCCATGGTTTTATTATCTTGACAGGCATTCCTCCGACCCTTTCTGCAGGAAATACATTTTCCGCAATTTAAATAGGGATACACTGTAACCTTATTTCCAATATTAAAGGTAGTGGGTACTTTAGTGCCCATCTCTTCAATAGTTCCTCCTACTTCATGGCCTAAAACATTTGGATATTCTTGTAATTCAAAAAGTCCTTTGAATCCATTTAAATCTCCACCACAAAATCCGACCATTCCAATTTTTAATAATACTTCTTCAGGACCAGGAATGGGTTTTTCAATTTCGCGAAGCTCCGTTTGGCCAATGGCCGTTAAAAATAATGCCTTCATAATTTATATTAAGAACGTGGTATATTATTTTCGGGTTGCCCTTCAAACCACATTAAATTTTTAACAGGTGCAATTACTACATCCATCTCTTCTAAAATACCTGTAGGAATTTTAAAATCTATAGCAGCTAAATTTTGTTGAATATTAGTTAAACTATTCATTCCAACAATGGTAGTTGTAATCCCTGGATGATCCATCGCATAGCGCATGGCTACATCACTTAAACGAACACCATATTTTTTACAAATTTGTAATAAAGCGGGTTGTACCGCCAACATTTCTTTGGGTGCATTGTGCCACTCAGGAACAGTGGCATCGGATAAGACCCTTTGTAGGAGCGGAGCTGCATTCATCAACCCAAAATTTTTTTCTTTTGACAAAGGCACTAATTCATCATTTATTTCGTCTTGTAGTAAATTATAATGTGCCCAAGATAAAACTGTATCCAATTCTACTTGCCTCGCTATTGATGCTAAATACCTTACGGGCAAACCCGAAATTCCAATAAATCTTGCTTTCCCCGATGCTTTAATTTTTTCTATCGCTGGCATGGCTTCATTCAAGATTTGTTCTTTGCTTACAAATTCAATATCATGCAATTGAAATAAATCAATATAATCGGTTTGTAATCTTTGCAGGGATTCATCAATACTAGACATAATTCGCTTGGCAGAAAAATCAAAAGAATGCACATCATAGCGGCCGCATTTAGTAGCCAAAAAAATATCTTTCCTTTTTCCAAACAGCGCTTTACCTAACCTTGTTTCGGCTAGTGTAATGCCATAAAAAGGTGAAACATCAAAAAAATTAACGCCGTGATCAATCGCATAATGAACGGTATCTATTCCTTCTTGCTCATCACGCACATCAAAAACATTCCCAAGTGGAGAGGCACCAAATCCTAAAATGGAGATGAGCTCATTTGTCTTGCCTAATTTACGGTATTCCATTATTGATTTTCAAGGAGTTTAAAAGAGTCCAAACAAATATAAAGGATTTTTATTTTGAAGCACCTACCCTAAAATACAAATTTACTTTTGGATTAATCGCCGACCCCCACCTAACAATTTATTAGCATTTAGGAGAGAAACAGGGCAAATGGAGATGAATTTAGGCAACTAATTCTGCCCTATGGTAACCTTAGTTGCTTTAACTTTAAGCAGTACAAAAAACGAATACCCCTTACTATATGGAAAGAAGAAAATTTTTACAAAACACAAGTTTATTAGCGGCTGGTATTTACTATAACCCTGCCAAGGCAATCGCAGGACCCTTTGTACCCTCTCCTTTATTGCATAATATTCCATTTGATAAAAAGCTAGATCCACAATGGTTAAAATCATTGTACCATCGAGGTTTTGTTACTTCATATAAAAAGACAAAAAATGAATTACAATATATTGGGATGCCCGTGGGCGGTATTTTTACAGGGACCGTTTATGTAGGGGGTGATGGCCGTCTTTGGCTATGGGATATTTTTAATGAAAATCAAGAAGGTATAGATCCTAAAACTATAGATTGGGAAACGGATGTGCATATTGGAAAAAAAATTAGACCCCGTGATGGGTCTGCTTATGTTCAACCTGCAAAAAACATAAGACCATTAGAGCAAGGCTTTGCTTTTAAAATTATAAAGAGTGGAAAAACCATTATAAAAAAGATGGAGGCCGAAGATTGGGAGGAGATTGTATTTGAAGCCACTTACCCAATGGCTAAAATTCATTTTATAGATCATAGCTTAGGTATAGATATTACAGCGGATGTTTTTTCTCCTTTCATTCCTTTAGATGAAAACAATTCTGGACTCCCTTGTACGATTTATTCATTTTCAATTAAGAATAATAATAAAACTGACATCAGTATCTCCATTCTAGGCTGGTTAGAAAATAAAGTATCTATCAAAAACGCAAAATTAGAGGATAGTAGAATCAATCATTTTCAGCAGTACCATAGTGCTACCATTTTAACAAGTACGATTAAAGACAATGGTAATAAGGATCAATCTATACAACCCGATTATGGCACCATGGCCATCGCTTCAATGAATGATCACTCTTGGGGTAACAGTTCTTTTGTTTTACCCATTACTCCAGCATCCTTCACTATTAAAAATGATCAAGCTACAGAAAAGAAAATTTCAGAAGGCCCCTTAATGAACGCAGTATGCTCAACATTATCTATAAAAGGAGGCCAAAATAGTAAAGCCTCATTTGCTATAGGATGGCATTTTAGTAATTTAAGTTTACATGCTTCTATAAAAGACAAGGGGCGTTTTTACAATAACCAATTTAAAAATGCAACTGAAGTACTTAAATATGTGCATACTAATTTTTCAAAGCTTAGCACACAAACTTCTTTATGGAAAGATGTCTGGTATGATTCAACACTCCCTTGGTGGTTTTTAGAAAGAACTTTTTTAAATATTTCTACTTTATCAACTACCACTGCCCATCGTTTTGAATCGGGCCGCTTTTATGCTTGGGAAGGAGTGGGTTGTTGCGAAGGCACATGTATGCATGTTTGGCAATACGCACAAGCCATGGGTCGTATTTTTCCTGGTATAGAAAGAGCTACACGCGAACAAATTGATTTAGGTATGTCTCTAATGCCGGATGGTATGATTTGGTACAGAGGAGAAGTAGTAAAAACAGCTGCAATAGATGGTCAAGCTGGTACTATATTAAGAATTCTTAGAGAACATAAAATGTCACCCGATCATAAATTCTTACAAAAGAATTGGGATAAGATAAAATTAGCGACTACCTGGGTAATGAATCAAGATAAGAATAAAGACGGCATGGAAGATACGCCCATTGAAAATACATTAGACGCTGTTTGGGATGGAGAAATTGCTTGGCTCGTAGGTTTATGTATAGCAGCGGTAAAAGCGGGTGAAATCATGGCCATTGAAATGGGAGATACTGCATTTGCAAGTTTATGTGCCAATTATGTTGCGAAGGGTTCTAAAAATATGGAACAACAACTTTTTAACGGTGAATATTTTATACATCAAGCAGATGCTATCAAAGGAAAAGAAAAATTGGGTTCTTACAATACTTGTCATATAGATCAAGTGTATGGTCAAAGTTGGGCGCATCAGGTTGGATTAGGCAGAATTATAAATAAAGAAAAAACAATTTCAGCGCTCAAGTCGTTGTGGAAATATAATTTCACGCCCGATGTAGGACCTTATATAAAAGAGAGAAGAGGATGGAGACCTTATGCATTAGCTGGAGAAGGGGGCATGGTGATGAATACCAATCCAAACAATGAAGAAAAACCTTATGGTAAAAATGAAACTTGGCAACTTGGTTATTTTCATGAGTGTATGAGTGGGTTTGAACATCAAGTGGCAGCGCATATGATGGCAGAAGGGATGGTAGAAGAGTCGCTTGTATTAACAAGAATGATTCATGACAGATACCATGCCCAAAAACGCAATCCATTTAATGAAATTGAATGCAGCGATCACTATGCAAGAGCAATGGCTAGTTATGGAACATTCATTACCGCTTGCGGCTTTGACTATGATGGTCCTAAAGGAAATATTCGTTTCGCTCCTAAATTAAATCCAGAAAAATGCAAGCTACCTTTTACATCAGCCACTGCATGGGGATCTTATGAACAAAGCTCCAATGAAAATTTATTTTCCGCGTCCTTACAGGTAAAATATGGTGTTCTGCTCTTAAATACTTTTTCTTTTGATGCTACGGTAAATAGTACCAAGGTTTCAGTGCTAATCAATGGGAAACTAATTCAATCAACCATGCACAAGCAAGAGAATAGTTATATAATTAGTTTTAATCAAACTATTGAAATAAAAACGGGCCAACATTTAGAAGTTAAATTAGTATAGTATGCAGGTAACAAAAAATAAAGTAGTAGGTATTCACTATACTATCTCCACTGAAAATAATGAAATGGTATATTCTACTCTTGCTTACGAGCCTGAAGAATTTGTACTGGGTAGTTTTTCTATTTTCCCCTTAGTTGCCAAGGCCATTGAAGGGCATCAAGTAGGTGATGAAGTGGAAGTAATTTTAGAGCCTTCTAATGCTTATGGAATAAAAAATGAAAAATTAATTTATGCATTGGATAATCATTTGTTTAATAACCTAGAAACTTTTGTAATAGATAGTATAATTCAAGTTCCAGGAGGTTCTGAGGCAAGATTGTTACAAAAAAATGATAGCCATATTTTAGTGGACGCCAATCATCCATTGGCGGGAGAACAGTTACATTATAAAATATATATTGCCTCTATTAGAGAGGCTACTAGTAACGAAATTAAATGGGGCAGAACCGAACAGGAAATAAGAGTATGTAGTAATCAACCCGGTTGTTGTTAAATTTATATATTATGAAAAAAGAAAAGTATTTATTGATTTTAGTTTTGGCATTCACCATGGGTGCTCCATCCCTATTGGCTCAATCATCCAATAAAACTTCCGAACAGGGAAAGGGGACTTTCCAATACGACCTAAATTTTTTAAAAAAATACCATAAGGATTTAGTGGTATTGGGTGATGGGGATGCAAAATTAATTGTATTGCCTCAATACCAGGGTCGTGTGATGACGAGTACCGCCGAAGGTGATCAAGGATTAAGTTTTGGTTGGATCAATCATGATTTAATTGCTTCACAAAAAAATACACCTCATTTTAGCGCCTATGGAGGAGAAGATAGATTTTGGTTGGGTCCTGAAGGGGGACAGTTCTCCATTTATTTTAAACCTAATTCCACTTTTGTATTTGACAATTGGTTGGTGCCCCCTAGTATTGATGTAGAAAGTTTTGATTTGATCTATCAATCAAAAACAAATGCTCATTTCAAAAAAAATATACATTTAACCAATTACTCAGGTACTAATTTTGATATAGCAGTCAACAGAAAAATAAAATTATTAAATAGAGCGGCCGTAAATAAATTTATAGGTGGGTGGATGGGCGCTTCTGTTAAAGCTATTGGCTTTGAATCAGAAAATACTGTAACTAATATTGGTAAATCAAGCTGGTCAAAAAAATCAGGCCTTTTATCTATTTGGATTTTAGGCATGCTTCAAGCCAATGATCAAACAACTGTTTTTGTTCCCTTTAAAAAAGGCGACTCCGCTGTTCTAGGAAAAATAGTTACGGATGATTACTTTGGTAAATTAAATCAAACACGTTTAAAAGTAAAAGATGGCTATTTATTATTTAAAGCCAATGCAAAACAAAGATCTAAAATTGGCATTTCTCCTTTAAGATCATTGGCCACTGTGGCTAGTTTTGATGCTCAAAATAAAGTATTAACTATTATTCAATTTACCCTTCCTAAAGGGAAAACCGATTATGTAAATTCATTGTGGGAAAAG
>CANHOY010000057.1 GCA_947462495.1 Bacteroidota bacterium | reverse complement strand
TAAACTATTATTACGTTTTCTAATATCCTCTAATTGAGCGATATTTTCAGGAAGTCCCACTGCAGCTACTAATAAATCTCTTCCTTCATTGGTTTTTCCATAAGAAATTATTTTTACCATGGCGGGATTAGCTTGTGCCACCGAATTAAAATAAGCCACCACTTGATGATGTCTTGTAAATTTAGTACCGATTGTATACCCTAAAAAACTTGAAGGACTTTGCAATCCATTTTGAGCGATACCCAAAAAAGGGATACAAGACAATATTAGTAAAGCCACTTTACATTTAAAAAGTTTCATATTTCATTTATTTATAGACTAAAAATAATAATTCATTTTGCCTATAAAAATAAGAAAGTTTGTGCTCAAAACAGGAGTAATTGCAACTAGTTTTGCACAAACAGAATGGCTAATTTGTTGAATCCTAAATATTTAAGTAAATTAGTTCTTCATTCTATTCTAATATGAAAAAAAGAACCATTAAAAAGCAACTAGCATTAGCCCTGCCTCTTTTTATTCTATCCTTAATGACCATCAATAGTTTTGGTCAACCCTTTTTCAAATCACATCCAAGTATCAATCCATTTCAATATGAAATTGTAAAAGAAGAAACTTTTGACCATGCTGCAGTGTCTTCTGCTCATGCACTGGCAAGTATGGTGGGTGCCGCAATCATGCAAGACGGCGGGAATGCATTTGATGCTGCCATTGCAGTTCAATTTAGCCTAGCCGTAGTCTATCCACAGGCTGGCAATATTGGTGGTGGAGGATTTATGTTGGCTAGAAGAGCAAATGGAAAATTAATTGGCATTGATTATAGAGAAGCCGCTCCGGCCAATGCCTCTAGAGATATGTATTTGGATGAGAAAGGAAATCCTTTCCCTTTAAAATCTACCAGAGGTGCTTCGGCGTCTGGAATACCAGGAAGTGTAGCAGGTATGATAAGCATCCACGCTTATGCTAAATTACCTTTTGCTAAATTAATTGAACCTGCTATTGAATTGGCAGAATTTGGTTTTGTTATTTCTGAAAGTGAAGCCAAGGGTTTAAATGCCAATCGAAATAATTTTATAAAATATAGCTCTGCTCCAAGCGCTTTTACTAAAAAAGAAAAGTGGAAAGCCGGTGATACTTTAATTCAAACCGAATTGGCCCTCACTTTAAAAAGAATTCAAGAAAAAGGAGCGGCTGGATTTTATGAAGGCCCCACTGCTGATTATATAGTAAATGAAATGTCTCATAGTGGTGGCATGATTACCTTAGAAGATTTGAAAAAGTATACTCCTAAAATTAGAAAGCCCATTGAGTTTGATTATAAAGACCATCATATCATCAGCTTTGCGCCCCCTTCTAGTGGTGGAATATTAATTGCTCAAATGATGAAAATGATTGCTCCTTTTGATATTGAAAAATTAGGGCACAATACTGTTGAATCTGTAAGTTTAATGGTGGAAGCCCAACGCAGAGCTTATGCCGATCGAGCAGAGCATATGGGCGATCCAGATTTTTGGAAAGTGCCCATCAAAACTTTAATAAGTGATGACTATTCAAAACAAAGAATGAGCGATTATTTGCCAGGTATAAAAGGCAGTAGTACCTCCACTATTGCAGGACAAATTCATGAAAGTGAACAAACCACCCATTTTAGCGTGATTGATAAAAAAGGCAATATGGTGGCTATCACCACCACTTTAAATGATTCTTATGGAAATAAAACCATCGTGGCAGGGGCTGGATTTATTTTGAACAATGAAATGGATGATTTTAGTATCAAACCAGGGGTTCCAAATATGTATGGAGCCATTGGTGGTGAAGCCAACTCTATTCAAGCAGGAAAAAGAATGTTAAGCTCCATGACTCCTACTTTAGTAACCTTTAACAATAAACCCTATTTAACCATTGGCACCCCTGGCGGGACCACTATTCCCAATCAAGTATATGAGGGACTCATTGATATCATTGACTTTAAAAAGTCCTTGAAGCAAGCCATTGATGGACCTAGGTTTCATCATCAATGGATTCCTGATGCCATTGGAATAGAAACAGGCTTCCCAGAAGCAACAGAAAATGCTTTAAAAGCGATGGGTTATTCTATATCAAAAAGAGGTCAATTTGGTAGAATGGATGGTGTTCAGATTTCATCGAATGGTAAAAGAATTGCGGCTGGAGATAAGAGAGGTGATGACAGCGTTGCAGGTTATTAATTGCATAGGGTTATTTATCTAATAGAACCATGACTTATCCTAAGTCTTCTTAGACTTTTAGAGGTATTTTGTACCTGTTATTAGAGCACATTTTTGTATTTTTACAAAAACCCATTTCTTGTTAAAAAATAAGCTTGCTCTACTCAGAATTATTGCTGCTAGCGTGGTAGGGTTTTTCCTACTTGCTTATTTACTATTGCTCGTTCCTTTCATTCAAAACAAAATTGCCACTACCCTTGCACAACGTTTCTCGAATGCCATTGGAACGGAAGTAAAACTAGGTCAGGTTCGATTTTCTTTATTCGATAAATTAGATATTCAAAAAATAATTATTAGAGACCAAAATAAAGACACTTTATTTTATACAGCCTCTTTAAAATTACGCTTAAGTGACCTTGTATTTTCAAATGCCACCCCTATTATCAAATACATTGGATTAGCAGATACTAAAATTCAATTAAGGCGCAGTAATAGTCGATGGAATTATGCATTCATACAAGACTATTTAACTGCTCAATCTAGTACTTCTAAAAATAATTCCAATTTTGATATTCAAAAAATAGATTTTTCAAACTTACGAATTACACAAGAAGATCAATGGACGGGTCAAAACACAGAATTTGCTGCAAAAAATGTTCTAGCAACCATTCGTTCTTTTACTAAAGACAGTATCCTTATTGACCAAGTCATGCTAAATAAGCCAACTATTGTAATGCAATCTTACAAAGGTAAGGGCCCCTTGATTAAGGAAATAGAACCCAAAAGAAAAGAAGGCGAACTCTACTTTAATCCCCAAAATTTATATCTATTAGCCAATGAGCTACAAATAGTAAAAGGAAAATTTTGGATAGAAAATGGCTATAATACACCAAGTTCCTATTTTGATGCTGACCATATTCGCATGCAAGACATTAATGCAAATTTAAAAAGCATTTCATTTAATAAAGATACTATTCAAGCAAAAGTGAATTTAAGTGTCAAAGAACAATCTGGATTTGAAATAAAAAAATTACTGACTAATTTTAAGTTAACTCCAGCAATAATGGAGTTTAGCGCTTTGCATTTAAAAACAAATAATAGTACAATTGAAAACTATTATGCAATGCAGTATCAATCTTTTGGCGAAGATTTTAAAAATTACATCCAAAAGGTAACGATGAAAGCGCATTTGTCCAATGCTTTGGTAGCGACAGATGATATTGCCTATTTTACGCCTAGCATGTCTTCTTTTCATAAAAAATTAACAACCAGCTTTCATTTTACGGGTACCGTAGCCGATTTTGAAACTAAAGACTTTAATGCCAAATATAATAACTCAACAGTTAGCGGCAGTTTCTCCATGAAAGGCATCCCAGCGATGAGAAGCACCCTTATCGACTTTAGTAATGTCACTGCTAAAACTAGTTACAACGATCTAGCCAATTGGTTGCCAAGTTTAAAACAAACAAAGTCCCTTAATGTGGACAGTATTAATAATTTAAATTTTAATGGTAATTTCAAAGGCACTTTTTATGATTTTGTTACAAAAGGTCAAATCGAATTTCCTTTAGGCTCTTTGGCTACAGAAATAAGATTAAAATTTCCAGAAAATGCAGAACCTAGTTACGAAGGATCCCTATCTACCCATCATTTGAACATAGGGAAAATATTAAATGTAAACAGCTTGGGGTTAATGAACTTTAAAGGTAAAGTGGCAGGAAGCTCCTTTAATATTGAAAATTTAAAAACTAATATTCAGGGGAATATCGACTCTATTGAATTTAATAAATATAGTTATTCAAATATTAGCACTAATGGAGTTTTTCAAAAAAGATCATTCAATGGAATGCTTAGTATTAAAGATCCCAATATCAATTTTATTAGTAATATAGAATTGTTATTTAAGAATAGCAAGCCGCAAATTAATGCAGTGGGCGATTTATTGTATGCCAATTTAGGGAAATTAAATCTCGCTAATAATAATACTCAACTTACTGGGCTACTAGATGTAAATTTTGAAGGAGATAGTATAGATAATTTTATTGGCTATGCAAAATTTTACAATGGAAAGTTAAAGTCTACTAGCAATACAGTTAGTTTCGACTCCCTAAACATACAATCTAGTATTGAAAATGGAGTGAAAAAAATAAGTATCGCCAGCGATGATCTTCAAGCAAGTATTATTGGCAAGTTTAATATTTTGCACTTACCCGCAAGCGTTCAATATTTTATGCAGCGGTACTTACCTACTTATATCCCAGCTCCAAAAAACTCAGCAAGTAACCAAGTTTTCCAAATTCAAGTAAAAACAAATTATTTTGAACCTTATATACGCATTTTTAATAAATCATTTTCTGGCTTCAATAATATTTCGCTAACGGGTTCCATTAATACCGAAAAACAAAGCATTGCCTTACAAGGGAAGTTCCCTTATGCAAGCTGGGAGAACTACGCCATCAAAGGCGGGGAACTAAAGGGCACAGGGACCCAAGATTCTCTTCACTTATTTGTAATGGCTGACGCCTTCCAATTAACCGATAGTACCACCTATACGCAATCCAATTTAACCCTACACAGCAGTAAAGATATTTCGAATATACATCTATCAGGCATTAGCCAAAGTGCTATCGAAAAGGTAGATTTAAATACAAGCATTCATACTTTCGCAGATGGCATTTCCATGAAATGGCAACCTTCTTACTTTATATTGAACCAAAAAAAATGGACCATCAACCCCAATGGCATTTTAGTGTTAAGAAAAAGCAATACCAGTGCTGCTAACTTTAAACTCACTCAAGGCTTACAAGAATTCATTTTTTCTAATTCAGCTACAGAAACTAATGGCATTCAATTGGAATTAAAGAATATTATCTTAGGCGATTTTACCAAACTATTTTTTGATTACCCAAAGTTAGAAGGACTTACCAATGGGAAAATTCAATTTAAAAATATCATCAATGACTTTGAGTTCAAAACGGATTTAAAAATTGATCAATTTAGTTTTAATAATGATTCCGTAGGACTCACCCTACTCCAAGCTGGATATCAAAATTCAAAAGGCAATATCCCTTTCTCGTTTACATGCCCTAATACTGAATACAACTTAAGTGCCAATGGGAATTATAATATTAAGGATAGTGCCAACCCCTTAGATGCTACTTTGTATTTACACCATTCAAAATTTAGTTTGGTACAACAATTTATTGGTGACGTACTAACTAATTTAGACGGGAAAGCCAATGGACAAATACATTTTGGAGGAAGAATTGAAAATCCCTACTTATTAGGATCTGCCACCATTCAAAATAGCTCCTTTATAGTAGACTATACAAAGGTTAAATATTTTATAGATAGCAGTACGATTCGTTTTACAGAAGAAGGCCTTGACTTTGGAACGGTAGCTCTAAGAGATGCTTTACATAGACCAGCTACTTTTAAAGGTAAAATACTCAACCAAGGTTTTACTCATTTAGTATATGATATGGAAATGAGTAGTCCAAAAATAGAAGTTTTAAATACGGACCCATTAGACAATTCCAACTTTTATGGTCATGCAGTGGGTAAAGCGACCATGACCATTAAAGGGCCTGAAGAAAATATAAAGATGGTTATTAATGCAGACATTAACGATAGTTCACATATTTATCTACCGAATTCAACCAGTAAAGAAAGCGGTAAGTCTGATTTTATAGTATTTAAGCAATTAGGTAAAACAGCACTAAAAAGTGCTGATGTCCCCTCCTTTAATTTAGTGGTAGATTTAGAAGTAACCGCGAATAATAAAACACAGATTGATGTGATTATGGATGAGCTAACAGGGGATGTGATTAAAGCGGTTGGAAATGGTAGAATAAAAATTAGAGCAGGGAATATAGAGCCATTAACTATAAGAGGCAAATACAATATCGAATCTGGTAAATACGATTTTAATTTTCAATCCTTTATTAAGAAACCATTTGATTTAATACCAGAAGCGGGTAATTTTATCGAATGGACAGGCAATCCTTATCAAGCAGATATACATATTGACGCTAGATATACCGCACAAAGGGTTAGTTTAAATGAGTTAGTAGGTACTGCCAATTTTAGCAATGCAGTAAGAACTTATAGAGGCAATGTATTTGTGATAGCTGCATTAAGAAATAAATTAGCACAACCTGATATTCGATTCTCCTTAGCATTCCCTCAAGGCAATCCTATTAGTTCTGACAACGAATTCTCTCAATTTATTACCAGGTTGGAGCGTGACGATAATGAAATATTGAAACAAGTTTCTTTCCTAATTGTTTTTAATTCATTTGCACCAGTAAGTTTTAGCAATGGAAGCGGCAACAATAACAATGCTTACACTGTAACTTCTATTGGGATTAATACCATATCGCAATTATTAACTAAAGAAATAAATAAATCAATCACTACACTATTAAATAAAGTCACAGGCGATAAAAGCTTACGATTTGATGTAGGCTCTTCTGTATACAATAGTGCGAATTTATTAGACCCTTCAGGTGCCGGCATTGCTATTAATGCCAATAAAATTGATCGTCAAAGAGTCAATTTAAAATTAGGCCGTAGTTTTTTAAACGATAAAGTAATTGTGAATTTGGGCGGGGACTTAGATTTTAATGTTCAAAACAGTACTGCCATTCAAAATGGAAATTTTCAATGGCTGCCCGATATCAATATTGAATTTATATTATCTGATGATCGCAAATTAAGGGCTATTATCTTTAATAGAAACAGTTTAGATATTAGTGGAAGTAGTTTAGGCCGAAGAATCCGACAAGGAGTGAGTATTTCCTACCGAAAAGATTTTGATAAATTTATTTTATAAATCTTTTTCAAATTTATTTTGATAGCGCTACCTAATTAACTTTTAATATAGAGGGTGGCAATAACTTACAACCTTTTAATCTATACACATAAAAATTTCTTAGCAAGACCCCTTTACTTATAATTGGAATAGTATCTGGTGCTTGAATACTGGTAAAATAAGCCCCATATAAAGTAGAAGGGTTAGCGGGTAAATTAGAAGGCACAATACAATAGGCGTCCTCCCCTATTTTTAAACTCGCTTGCTCCTTATTTAACCAGGCAAATTTATGGACATCCTCTAATGCACCAATAGCGATGACCTTTGCATTTAATAATGGAGCGGTATAAAATAACAAATGCCCTCCCGGGAACCACTTGTGAATAACAATAGGCGCATTTTTAGACATCTTAGCTTCCTGTTCATCCTTCTGAACCAATTTGCTATACTCCTCGCTAAAATAGGACCAACCGGTTACATCATTAATGGGATTGTATTCTCCTAAGTTTTCTAATTTTTCAGAACCCAACTGTGTTGGAAATAGTTGTACAATTCCTACAAAACCTAAAACGGCTATACCCATAAAGCCAATGGCAAATCTTATGAGGACGGGTATAGATTTTCTCGAATAACTAGACCAGTACACCCCTGCAATTAAAAATAAGGAGATAAAAGCAGGGCCCGTCCAATGAGGTAAAGTAGAGTTAAAAAAAGAGATAACCCAAAAAATAAATAGTAATGGAAGACTTAACCAAAGTAGTAAATTAATGGCTTTTGCATTTTTGGCTTGGAACCTCACTTTTTTAATTCTCCATAATGAAACTACAATAGCTATGTAGACCAACGGATTTTGATAAAAAAATTCACCCCCTATTTGTTGAATAAAACTAGATAAGGAAATACCTGTATGCGTTACTCTTTTGGAATGATAAGTATAGGTAATAAAATCATTTTTAAAATTCCAATAGACAATGGGGATGATACAAATTAATGTGATGAGTATAGAGATATAAAAGCCTTTTTCTTTAAGTGTTTTGATTTGATTAAATAGTATAAATAAACCAAAGCCAGCCCATAAGTACAATCCATGTACTTTGCTCATGGTGGCTAATCCTACAAATAAGCCTAATAAAATCCAGTCAATCAAAGAAAAAATATGCGGCTTCATTACCCAACTCAACATCATATAAATACTTAAACAGAAAAATAATAATTGTGGACTGTCGGGCATCACAAATAAACCTGCAATAATGCTGGTATAAATAGACAGGTTGTATAATAAGGCAGCTATCCACCCCGCCTTTTCATTTTTTAATAAGGTGCCCGATTCAAAAATTACAATTGTTGCAATAGCGGCACACACTAAGCTACCCCATCGCATAGATAAAGCAGAGAGCCAATGTAAATTGAAAGTAGAAATACGAATCATCCAACCCACCATGGGTGGATGATCGAAATGATTCCAATCGGGTTGAACTGCATAGGTATAATAATACACTTCATCATTTCCTAGTTCTAAGAAAAAAGAAAGTATAATTTTAACGACCATCGAAATACCGATAAGCCACCAAAGCTTTTTTTGATATGCCATAGCCTGATAAAAGTAAGTAAATCTTATTGAATGGAGCCGCTATTGGTTAAAAACCACTCTGTAGCCAAAGCATAGCCCTTAAGGCCCAAGCCCACTATAGATCCTACCGATTTAGCGGAAACATGTGATATTTTTCTAAAATCCTCTCTTGCATGCACATTGCTAATATGTACCTCAATGACAGGTGTTTTTATCGCAGCCACTGCGTCACCTATGGCTATAGATGTATGGGTATACGCAGCTGGATTTAAAATAATGCCATTTTTATTAAAACCATGGGCTTGAATGGCTTGAACAATCTCCCCTTCTATATTACTTTGAAAATAGGTAAAATTTACTTTTGGGAAATCTTTTTTAAGTTGT
>CANHOY010000056.1 GCA_947462495.1 Bacteroidota bacterium | reverse complement strand
GGTTCTTGTTGTCTTTGAAACCTTGGGTTAAATCTGGGTCCTCTGTTAGGTAATGCCATTAAGTAATTAAACGTTTATTTAAGTTTTGTAAAGATAGTCAATGTTATGATATGGTGCTTTATTATTCCGCAGGGGCCCTTCTTTCTTCAATTTCTTCCACCACCTGTGCCAAGAAAGCAGATTTATCCAACATGCCCATATCTCCTTTGCCCTGACGGCGAACCGATAATTTATTTTCGGCCACTTCTTTTTCTCCAATCACTAACATATAAGGCACTTTCATAATTTCTGTATCTCTAATCTTCTTCCCAATTTTTTCATTTCTGTCATCTATCTCTACACGCACCCCCGCTTTCTTCAATTCTGCGAAAACGATTTCGGCATAAGGCATAAATTTATCACTGATAGGTAAAATTTTAACTTGCATAGGTGCTAACCAGACTGGAAATTTTCCAGCATAATGTTCTAATAAAAATCCAATAAAACGTTCATGGGTTCCCAAGGGAGCACGATGAATAATCAATGGAGTTTCAGGTTCATTGTCTTTATTGGTAAAGCTTAAATTAAAACGTTTGCCTTGTGCAAAATCTACTTGATTGGTCGCCAATGTAAATTCACGTCCTATAATACTCCAAATTTGAACATCAATCTTAGGGCCATAAAAAGCGCCCTCATCCTGTACTTCCACAAATGGAGTCCCTGTTTCAATTAACACAGCGCGCACCATGGCTTCTGTTTCCAACCAAAGTTCAGGTTCGTTAATATATTTCTGTCCTAATTTTTTTGGATCGTGTAAACTTAATCGCATTACATATTTATCAATGCCAAATATTTTAAAGTACTTCAAATACATTTCATTCACCGCTCTAAATTCTTGTGCAAATTGTTCTTTGGTACAATAAATATGCGCATCATTCATATGCAAGCAACGTACGCGCATCAATCCAAATAATTCACCACTTTGCTCATATCTATAACAAGTACCATACTCCGCTAAACGAAGTGGCATGTCTTTATAGCTCTTAGGTTCTGCTTCAAAAATTTTATGATGATGCGGGCAATTCATTGCCTTTAAATAATACTTTGTTCCGTCTAATTCCATTGGAGGAAACATGCTGTCTTGATAATAAGGTAAGTGTCCACTTTTAATGTACATACTTTCTTTTGCAATATGAGGGGTCACTACACGCTTGTATCCTGCGGCTTCTTCAGTTTGCTTCGCTAAATTTTCTAACTCCTCAATTATGATAGTTCCATTGGGCATCCATAATGGAAGTCCGGGCCCCACATCATCGTCCATAGTATAAATACCTAATTCTTTTCCTAATTTTCTATGGTCTCTTTTTTTGGCTTCTTCTAACAACAATAAATATTCATCCAATTCCTTTTGATTCGGAAAAGTAATACCATACACCCTGGTTAACATTTTATTTTTCTCATCTCCTTTCCAAAATGCACCTGCGATATTGGTTATCTTAATCGCTTTTATAAAACTTGTATTCGGAATATGTGGGCCTCGACACAAATCGGTGAACGCCCCTTGGGTATAAAAAGTAATGGTGCCATCTTCCAAACCCGATAATAAATCTAATTTATATTCATCCTTCTTTTCTGTAAAATAAGCAATGGCATCGGCCTTTGACATTTCCTTGCGGATATAAGCATTGGCTTGTTTTGCCAATTCATTCATCTTTTTTTCTAGCGCAATAACATCTTCTTCTTTAATAGTTTTATCTCCTAAGTCAATGTCGTAATAAAATCCCTTTTCTAATGCCGGCCCCACCCAAAATTTTGCACCTGGAAATTGCATTTCCACCGCTTCTGCTAATAAATGAGCCGAAGAATGCCAAAATGTATTTTTACCATCTGCATCCTCCCAGGTTAATAATTTTAATGCTGCATCCTCATTAATGGCACGCGTTGCATCGTACACTTCTCCATTTACCGAAGCCGCCAATACTTTTTTTGCCAAACCTTCACTAATTGATTTTGCAATGCCGTAAGCAGTAACCCCTTTTTCGTAGGAACGAACCGCACCGTCTGGAAATTGAATTTGAACCATGATTTTTCTCTATAATATATATCCGCAAAGGTAATAAAAGCGGTTCATATTTTATACATAGCTTTGCAATATGCACCGCATTGTTTTGCTTCTGCTCTCCATTTGGTTACCCACCCTGCTTCTAGGCCAAGACCTAAGCGGAAGGTGGATAGGTACTTTTACTCCTAACCAAGAACAAGATGGAAAAGTATATTCCTACGAATTAGATATTAAAGAGCTCCCCAATCATAATTTATCTGTTATCACTTATACCAAAATTTCAAATAATTTTTCTGCTAAAGCCATTGCAAATGGAATGCATTCAGAAAGCACACAATTAGTTAGTGTTATTGAAACCAAATTCGAAAACATACAATTATTAGGTAATTTTCAAGCTTGTTTAATGACCAACTACCTTACTTATAATACCATTAGAGGACGAGAAACTTTAGAAGGTACTTATATTTCCAGTAATTCAAAATTGGGAAAAGACTGCGGAAGTGGAATCGTTTATTTAGAAAAAGCAGTACCCTTCGTAAAAATGTTGCCTAAAAATGTAGCAGGGCAAAACAATAAATTAATTACAAAGAATAATAAAAAAATAGAACAACCCGAAAACAAAACAGCTCCTATTAATAAGTTGGTTCTACAAAATACTACCCCCGCAAGTACAAAAAATAATATTGTTTCCAATATTAAAGAAACAGTTGTCCCCTCTAATTCAACTTCCTTACAAAAAAAGAATCGAGATAATACCTCTAAATCGAGTAAAGAAGCCCCTCCTATTTCTTTAGATAATAGCACTAATGTTAATTTAATTGAGCAATCTATTTCAAAAACAAAAGAAGAAAATACAGTTCTAACCAATAGCAATAGCATTAGCACTATTAATAGTAATAGTAATAGCATTGACAATGCTAAATCCACTAATCGCAGTCAAATTTTACCTTATGTTTTGATTGGCAGAGAAAATAAATTAGTAAGTAAAATTACTGTAACTAGCCCCCACATTAGCTTTGACCTATATGACAATGGCACTATTGACAATGATAGCATCATGATTTATGATAACAAAATACAAATTTTAGCTAACCAAAGGCTCAGTTATAAAGCCATCCATTTTGAACTTGATTTTAATAAAGAAGTCACAGAACATGAAATAATTATAGTAGCACAAAACTTAGGATCAGTCCCTCCTAATACAGCATTAATGATTTTAAAAGAAGGAAATAGTCGTAAGGAATACTTTATTACATCCACACTTCAAACAAATGCCATGCTAATTATTAATTATAAAGCGCCTAACTAATTTTCTTGTAATACTTGTTGAGCCATTACCCATTCTTTATTGTTGGGATGATAGGGATCTCTGGATGATTTTGTTAAACCCAACCAATGCAATTCATCTTCTTGCAAATCGGAACTGGTATTAAATATATAAATTGTACGATTTTGATAGCCCGCATTTCCCAAAAGATGTATCAATTGTAAAGAAACCATATTGGAAGCTTTATATATTTCAGGCCAGGAAGTTTCCAAAAGCAGCCCGTCTATTTCTGCACGTATATTCACTAATCCTTGTTGTATGTTATAGCTTAATAGGGAATCTTTCAAATTGTCTGTAGCTGGAAAGGAATCGGTTAAAGCGGCTAAATTTTTCGCGGAATTAAACAAATAGGCGGTGTCCATTCCAACTAATCCTTTAAGAAAATCTTGATAATTGACTAACAAGGGCTGACAGGCATTGTCAAAAGCGGTTTGATGATTTTGGGGACTAAACTCCCATAAGGAATTGTCCAAAGTAGCCTTTTCTGAGTCCTTGCAACCCAATATCAGCATCACTATAATAGCAACGTATACCCTATTCATAAAAAATTTTTACAAATTTATGCATAATTAGATACTCCAACTAGCTAACTTTGCGGTCTGAATTTAAAGAAATATGCTAATAGGTTTACAAAATGTGACATTTGAGTTTGGTGCTAGAGTGATTGTGAGTGAGGCCAATTGGTCCATTCAACCAGGCGAACGAATTGGTTTAATTGGCTATAATGGTACAGGAAAATCTACTTTATTAAAAATATTGGTGGGTCAATTAAATCCAAGTAAGGGTACCGTTGAGAAAGGAAGAGATACCACCATTGGCTATTTACACCAAGACTTATTAAGCTTCGACACCAACGAGTCCATTACCGAAGTGGCTTTAGGTGCTTTTGAAAGAGTACGTGAACTTGAAAAAGAGGTAGAACAACTTGGCAAAGAATTAGAAGCCAATTCAGAGGACAATGATTTATTAATTAAATATACCGACGCTTTACATGAGATTGATTTATTGGATGGATACAATATCAATCATAAAGCAGAAGAAGTATTGCATGGTTTAGGATTTGCTATTAAAGATTTAGCCCGCCCTTATAAAGAATTTAGCGGAGGTTGGAGAATGCGTGTTTTATTAGCAAAAATGATTTTACAACAACCAGACGTGTTATTATTGGATGAGCCTACCAACCACTTAGACTTACCTAGTATTGAGTGGCTAGAAAAATATTTATTGCATTACAAAGGAAGTGTGGTAATTGTAAGTCACGATAAATATTTTTTAAATAAAATGGTCAATAAAATTGTTGAAGTATATCAACAACAATTGCATTTTTACACAGGCGATTATGAACATTATGAAATTGAAAAAGAACAAAGAGTAGAAATTCAACAACGCGCCTTCGAGAACCAACAAGATTATATTAAGCAACAAGAAAAGTTTATTGAAAGATTTAAAGCCAAGGCCTCCAAAGCAGCACAAGCGCAATCTATTCAAAAGCGTTTAGACAAACTAGATGTCATTGAAGATGTTAAAATAGAAAGGCCCAATATTAGAATCAATTTTGCGGTGGATAAAACCCCTGGTAAAGTATTGGTAGATTTAGAAGGGGTTGGCAAAAGCTATCCCAATGTTTCCATCTTAGACAATGCCTTTGCCGAAATTGAAAGAGGAGATAAGATAGCATTGATTGGTGCGAATGGAAAAGGAAAATCGACATTGCTTAGAATTGTGGCAGGTATGGAAAAGTTTGAAGGGGAAAGAGTTTGGGGACATAATGTAGAAGAAAGTTTTTACGCACAACACCAATTGGAATCTTTGAACTTAAACAATACCATTTTAAAAGAAGTTCAAGAATGTGGCACTAAAAATACTGAATTAGAACTTCGAGCTTTATTAGGTTGTTTCTTATTTGGTGGTGATGAAATTGATAAAAAAATTAAAGTATTAAGTGGAGGAGAAAAAGCCAGAGTTGCACTTACTAAAACTATTATTAGTAAAGCAAATTTTTTGATGTTGGATGAACCTACCAACCACTTAGACATGGTGACCGTAGAATTATTAGCCGAAGCCTTAACCAAATATGATGGCACTATTATTTTAGTAAGTCACGACCGTTATTTTATTTCTAAAACAGCAAATAAAATTTGGGAAATTGAAGACGAAAAAATAATTGAATTTAAAGGGGATTATAAAGAATGGTTAGAATGGAAAGAAAGAATGGCCAAGCAAAAAGCACAGCAAGCTGAACCAGCTAAAGCTTCAGGCAATAAAGACAGCAGAAAACAAAGTAAACAAGAAGTTGCTGCTCCCATAGAAGTAAAACCCCAAGCCATCGACAAGGATTTGCAAAAGCAAATTCAAAAATTGCAAAAAGCAATTGCTCAAATCGAACACAATATTGAAACCTTACATAAAGAAAAAGCAAACATTGAAATACAAATGGCCGACCCTACTGTTTATTCTGATGCCGCTAAATTTCATATCGTAGAAAAAAGCTATCAAGATAAAAATGCCTTAATTAGGTCCATGAATAAGGAATATGAAATTGCATTTAACGATTTGGTCATTTTAGAAAGTAAATAAACCTAATTCATAGGCATAGCAATCCAATTTTCAATAAATCTTAACACCGCTAAATAGTTGTTTTATTTACAGTTACGTATGTTATATTTAATAACATACGTTAGTATTTAAAAAGTGTTTAAAAATTGAATGGGAAAATGGGCTTAATTGATTAAATTTGTAGCTCGCTTAATTTTATAACCAATTGATTTGTTATTGTAAATCAATAGATTAATACACAATTGAATATACTATGTCTGCTAAAAAAGTAACTAAAATCGCTGTTTTAACTTCAGGTGGAGATGCCCCAGGTATGAATGCAGCTATTAGAGCGGTTGTTAGAACCAGTGTTCACCATGGAATAGATGTTTTTGGAGTTGCTAGAGGGTATAATGGAATGATTGAAGATGATATCTTTCAGATGTATTCAAAATCGGTGGGCAATATTATTCAACGCGGTGGCACTATTTTAAAAACAGCAAGAAGTGCAGCATTTTTTGAACCAGAGGGAAGAAAAATCGCTTATGAAAATTTAAAGAAAAGAGGTATTAATGGAATTGTGGTGATTGGCGGTGATGGAAGTTTTAAAGGAGCACAAAAATTTAGTCATGAATTTGACATTCCATGCATTGGTATACCAGGCACTATTGATAAAGATATTGCAGGCAGTGATTTTACCATAGGGTTTGATACAGCAGTAAATACTGCGGTGGAAGCCATCGATAAAATTAGAGACACTGCAGACGCCCATGACCGATTGTTTGTGGTTGAAGTAATGGGACGAGATGCTGGATACATTGCTTTACATAGTGGAATTGCAACCGGCGCTGAAAATATTTTAATTCCAGAATCTAAAACAGATATGGAAGCGATGATTGCCTCCTTAACTGAAAAAGAAAAAAGAAAAAAGTTAGTAAATCTTATTGTAGTAGCAGAAGGAGAAGAATTTGGTGGTGGAACGCAAGTAGGTAATTTTTTAAAAGAAAAATTGCCAAATGCCGATATCCGTGTATGCATATTAGGTCATATTCAAAGAGGTGGTTCACCAAGTTGCTTAGACCGCTTAATAGCCAGTCGTATGGGATATCATGCTGTTGAATGTTTATTAAATGGCACCCACAATGTTATGGTAGGTATCGTTGACAATAAAATAAAGTATACCCCACTAGACAAAGCAATTAAGGCAAAACAAAAAATTTCTGACGAATGGTTAAAAATTGTAAAAATTTTAGCCAGCTAAATAAAATATAACCCATCAATAAAAAATGAGCTCAAATCCAGTATTTAAACAACCCCATCACAAAACTAAAATAGTGGCTACCGTAGGTCCCGCTTGCGACACTTACGACCAATTAAAAAACTTAGTCATTGCAGGAGTGAATGTTTTTCGATTAAATTTTTCACATGGCACTCACGAAGATAAAAAAGCCATAATCGATAACATTAGAGGCATCAACAAAGAGCTAGGATGTAATGTGGCTATTTTGGGTGATTTACAAGGTCCTAAATTAAGAGTAGGTGAAATTGAAAATAACCGTCTTGAAGTTAAAGAAGGTGACATATTAACCTTCACCAATACCAAATGTATAGGTACTTTAGAAAAAATATATGTCTCCTACCCTAACTTGGCTGGAGACGTGGTGGTTGGAAATATTATCATGATTGACGATGGAAAAATTGAAGTAAAAGTAAGTAGCGTTGAAACCAATGGTGATGTAAAAGTACAAGTAACCTTAGGCGGAATTATTTCCTCTAAAAAAGGAGTTAATTTACCAGATACAAAAATATCTTTACCCGCTTTAACAGAAAAAGATTTAGAAGACGCTCAATTTATCATTAAAGAAGAATTGGACTGGGTGGCATTAAGCTTTGTAAAAAGAGTGGCAGATATAGAAATGCTGAGAGACCTATTAAATAAAAGCAAGAGCAAATCTAAAATTATTGCCAAAATTGAAATGCCCGAAGCTTTAATTAATATTCGTGATATTATTATTGCTAGCGACGGAATCATGATTGCCAGAGGTGACTTAGGCGTTGAATTACCTGTTGAAAAAATTCCATTAATTCAAAAAGAATTAATTAAAAAATGTTTACATAGAGCAAAGCCAGTCATTGTTGCAACTCAAATGATGGAATCGATGATTGATCGTGTAAAACCCAATCGCAGTGAAATTACTGATGTGGCCAATGCGGTGATTGAAGGAGCTGACGCCGTTATGTTAAGTGGCGAAACTGCCACCGGTCAATTTCCTGTTTTAGTAATTGAAACCATGCGCAAAATTATTTCAGAAGTGGAAGAGCATGGCTATAAATACAATCGTTCTGAAGATTTAAAACCACAACCACATTCTCCTTCTTTCTTAAGTGATGCTTTGTGTTACAATGGTTGTAAATTATCGGAAGATACGAATGCACAAGCTTTGGTGGGTATGACGCAAAGTGGATATACTGCATTTATGTTAAGTAGCTTCCGTCCCAAATCGCCATTATTCATTTTTACAAAAGAGAAAAGCTTAGTGAATCAATTAAGTTTAAGTTGGGGTGTGAGGGCCATCTATTATAATAAAGAAGAAAGTTTAGACAGCATCATTACCGACCAAATTCAAATTTTAAAGACCAAAGGATTTGTGAATACGGGAGATATAGTGGTGAATACGGGTAGTACGCCTATTCAGTTGCACTTACCAACCAATATGATTAAAGTAACTAAAGTCGATTAAAAATAAAAAAAAGCTCTAACAAAATTGGAGCTTTTTTTATACATTTAAGATATCATTGAAACCTTTTTTATGTTAGAATCATTTGAAAAAATTCCAGTTGTTATTTATAAAAATACAACTGAAGGATCTAATGCAGTGGCTGCGCAAATGGCAGCTCTTATCAAAGAAAAACAAGCAAAAAAATTACCTTGTGTTTTAGGTATGGCTACAGGCACTACCCCTATTTTATTGTATAAGGAATTGGTGCGCATGCACAAAGAAGAAGGATTGAGTTTTAAAAATGTAATTACTATTAATTTAGACGAATACTACCCTATTGATAAAAACGCCTACCAAAGTTATTGGAGTTTTATGCATCGTCATTTATTTAATTTAGTAGACATTGATCCT
>CANHOY010000055.1 GCA_947462495.1 Bacteroidota bacterium | reverse complement strand
GCTTCGCGTTTCGATAAGTTGGAAAGATGTGGATGTGCTTTTATAAATTCTTTGACCCACTTTGCATTGGTATATGCATACCCTCGCAAGGCCCAGCCAATGGCCTTTCGTATAAAAAAATCATCTTCCAGCTGGCAGTGTTCAATATAGTTTGCTAGAAGAGTGGTATTGGTTTTCTCCTTATACATTAATTGGAATAAAATACTCATTCTTTGTAACCACTTATTCTTAGATCGATTCCATTTGTAGGTATAGGTATCAATATGTGTTGGAAATTGGATAAAAAATTTACCAATTACATGGGAATTTGTGCTATCTACAGAATCCCACCAACTATTGTGGGTGATTATCCACTCAATGAGTGGAATGGTTTGCTTTGACCATAATTTTTTATGGTAGCCTAATAGTTCTATTGCGAAATAATGCATTTCTCTTTCTGGTTCAGCAAAACATCCCTTAATTATTAAACTTAATTCGGTATGATTTTTTATGGGATGAGATTTGTAAAAATCCTTACTAATAGATCGTCTTAAAGGGGTGGCTATACCAAAAAACTCAAATTGATTTAACATATAGGCCTTGGCCCCCTTCGCTTTACTTGCATTTTTATGGGCAGTAAATACAGTACTTATTTTTTTTACATAAGGGTGCACCATATTAAAAAGATTTAAACCAGTAATCAATGAAATAAAAACTATTCAAGTGTTATTACTTTTTTTTCTGCGTTGCTTTTTCTTGCTGCTTCTAACACTTTTATAATGGCTGTACCTTCTTTTGCTGAAGTGGGGACAGCGTCGTTATGGTTAATGGCATATGCCATTTTCTCATAAAATATTCCATAATTACCAGCTAGGCTAGGGATGCTTTCAGAACTTATTTTTCCATCTGTATCAGTGCTTAATACACCCCATTTTTCTTTGGGCTCTACACCCCAAAGAGGGGTATTTGTTTTTTTACCAGCCATTAAATCATCTTCTTGCACATCGGCTCTTTCTTTAATATAACAGCCCTTCGTGCCATACACTTTATAGGCAGGAAGCTGTTGCATAAAAACCATTCCACTGGTTAATAAAATTTGATGAGTAGGGTAATAGAGGAGTAAGGTAAAATAATCATCCACTTTACCCACTTTTCTGGTAGTTCTTATATCGGCGAAAACAGCCTTGGGCATACCTGATAACATTAAAGCTTGGTCTACTAAATGAGGTCCTAAATCAAATAATACACCTGAACCAGGGGTATTGGTTTCCTTGTGCAGTTTGGCACTAAGTGTAGTTCTATATCTTTCAAATGAAATTTGAATGTCTAAAAATTCTCCAATTTTATCTTCAGCAATTAATTTTTGTAAGGTTAAAAAATCTGCATCATATCTACGATTTTGATAAACAGCTAGTTTTAAATTTAATTTTTGTGCTAAAGCATCTAATTCTTCCCCTTCTTTTACGGTTACGGTAAAAGCTTTCTCCGTAACAACATGTTTACCCGCTAATAATGCACGTTTTGTATAATCGTAATGTGTATCATTAGGACTATTCACTATTACTAAATGAATACTAGGGTCATTTAATATTTCTTCATAGCTTTCAAATGATTTTGTATTTGGATAAATGGCTTGTATATTTTTTTGACTTCTTTCCCAACTGCCCACTAATTTATAATGTGGGTTAGTTTCTATAAAGGGAGCATGAAAAAGTTTTCCGCTCATGCCAAAAGAAACAAGTGCTGTATTTATCATGTATTAAAGGTAAAAAAAATCCCCCTAAGTATTTAGAGGGATTTTGAATTTCATTAAAGCCATTTGATTAACTGGCAACTTGTTTTCTGATGATATTTAATGCACCACCTGCTTTAAACCACTCAATTTGTTGTTGGTTGTAAGTATGGTTGGCTTTGATGGTATCAACGCTTCCGTCTTTATGTGTCAACACTAAAGTTAATGGCTGACCAGCAGTAAATTGGGTTAATCCATTGATATCAATAGTATCATCTTCAGCAATTTTATCGTAATCTGTTTTATCTGCAAAAGTTAATGCCAACATACCTTGCTTTTTCAAGTTGGTTTCGTGAATACGTGCAAAGGATTTAGTTAATACCACACGTACCCCTAAATGTCGAGGCTCCATAGCAGCATGTTCACGTGAAGATCCTTCTCCATAGTTCTCATCACCCACTACAATCGTACCAACTCCAGCAGCTTTGTAAGCTCTTTGTGTATTGGGCACTGTATCGTAATTACCATTTAATTGGCTTTTCACATTGTCTGTTTTCTCATTAAAGAAGTTCACGGCGCCAATCAATAAATTATTAGAAATATTGTCTAAATGCCCACGAAATTTTAACCAAGGGCCAGCCATAGAAATATGATCAGTGGTACATTTTCCTTTTGCTTTGATTAATAATTTCAATGATTTTAAATCGGTTCCTTCCCATGCAGCAAATGGATCTAATAATTGTAAGCGCTTAGAACTTGGGTCAACTGCAATGGTTACTTTAGAACCATCTTCTGCAGGTGCTTGATACCCTGCATCTTCCACCGCAAAACCTTTCACTGGCAATTCATGTCCTGTGGGAGCATCTAGTTTTACTTGCTCTCCTTTGTTATTGGTTAAGGTATCTGTTAGCGGATTAAAATTTAAATCACCAGCAATGGCTAAAGCAGTAATGAGTTCGGGGGAACCCACAAAAGCAAAAGTATTGGGATTGCCATCGGCACGTTTTGCAAAATTTCTATTGAATGAATGTACGATGGTATTTTTTTCTTTTTTCTCTGCACCTACACGCTCCCACATTCCAATACAAGGTCCACAAGCATTGGCAAATACTTTCGCACCAATTTGGCTAAATACATCTAAGAAACCATCTCTTTCAATGGTATATCTTACTTGCTCAGAGCCTGGCGTAATTAAATATTCTGATTTCATCGTCAATCCTTTTTCTGAAACTTGTTTAGCTAAACTGACTGCTCTACTAATATCTTCATAAGAGGAATTGGTACAACTTCCAATTAAACCCACTTCAATTTTAGTAGGCCATCCGTTGGCGGCAGCTACTTCTTTCATCTTTGATATTGGTGTTGCTAAGTCTGGAGTGAAAGGTCCATTCAAATGAGGCTCTAAAGTATTCAAATCAATTTCAATTACTTCATCAAAATATTTTTCAGGTGCTGCATACACTTCTGGGTCTGCTGTTAAATGGGCTGCTACGGCATCTGCTAAAATAGCTACATCTGCTCTTCCGGTAGATTGTAAATATCGACTCATGCTAGCATCGTATCCGAATGTAGAAGTGGTTGCTCCAATTTCAGCACCCATATTACAAATAGTTCCTTTACCTGTACAACTCATACTTGTTGCACCTTCTCCAAAATATTCTACAATGGCACCAGTTCCACCTTTTACGGTTAAGATACCTGCTACTTTTAAAATAACATCTTTAGGGGCAGTCCATCCATTTAATTTTCCAGTTAATTTGATACCTATTAATTTAGGCCATTTTAATTCCCATGGTAAGCCAGCCATGACATCGCAGGCATCTGCTCCACCAACACCAATCGCAATCATACCTAAACCGCCTGCATTCACTGTATGAGAATCGGTACCTATCATTAAGCCTCCAGGGAAAGCATAGTTTTCTAATACTACTTGGTGAATGATTCCTGCGCCTGGTTTCCAAAAGCCCAATCCGTATTTATTAGATACAGAAGCTAAGAAATCATATACTTCTTTACTATCAGCAGTAGCTACTTTTAAATCTTGTTTGGCTTCTACTTTAGCAGAAATTAAGTGATCGCAATGCACCGTACTAGGCACGGCTACTTTTGGACGACCTGCTTGCATAAATTGCAAAAGTGCCATTTGAGCGGTAGCATCTTGCATGGCTACACGGTCTGGTCCAAAATCTACATAAGAACCACCTCTTTCAAAGCTTTCTAATTTTTGATCGCTATGTAAATGCGAGAATAAAATTTTCTCTGATAAACTTAAGGGACGTCCTAATAATTTACGCGCCGCTTCTACTTTTGCTGGCATTTCAGCATACACTTTTTTGATCATTTCGATATCAAAAGCCATAGGTATAGATTTTGTTGTTAAAAACTGCTGCAAAGGTAAGCCAAAATGCTAGCCGGTGTGCTCAAATAATACACTTTATGTCCACTTTTTTCAATAAATTTGGATACGAATTTAAACTACCATCATGCAAAAAATGAGAGAATTCTTTGAATTACATGCTTTTGGCGTTTGCACCGCCATAGGGGAAAGATTAGGTATAGCTAGTACAAAAATTAGGCTCTGGTTTATTTATATATCTTTTTTAACCTTTGGGTCCCCAGTAATTATCTATATGATTTTGGCTTTTATTAGAAGTATCAAAAATTATATCCTACTAGCCAAACGCAATCCGCTGAAGTATTAATTGTATTGCTGATTTCATCGCAGTATATAATTATCTACACATCGCAGTATATACTTATCTACACATCGAAGTATAAACATATCTACACATCGCAGTATATACTTATCTACACATCGCAGTTTCTACGAAACTGCTCTTCTTAATCGAACTAATTTTTCCAAAAGTGGCGCTAGCTTTTCCAAGGAAAGCATATTAGCTCCATCACTTTTTGCTTGAGCGGGATGTGGATGAGTTTCTATAAATAAACCATCTGCGCCTGTGGCAATGGCTGCTTTTGCAATGGTTTCAATTAATTGAGGATTTCCGCCAGTTATACCACTAACTTGATTGGGTTGTTGTAAAGAATGGGTGCAATCCATGATGACAGGTACTTTATTTTCTTGCATTGCAGGAATGTTTCTATAATCCACCACTAAATCTTGGTAGCCAAATGTATTACCTCTTTCGGTTAACATTATTTTTTCATTGCCAGCCAATCTTATTTTATCAACTGCAAATTTCATAGAAGCACCACTTAAAAATTGTCCCTTTTTTACATTGACTATTTTTTGAGTAGCAGCGGCGGCTAAAAGCAAATCAGTTTGTCTACATAGGAATGCAGGAATTTGTAAAATGTCTATATATTTTGCAGCAATCGCTGCTTCGTCATGTGCATGAATATCGGAAGTAGTGGGTACCTTATAATGCGCTCCTACTTTTTTTATAAGTTCCATTCCTGTATCATCTCCAATGCCCGTAAAAGAGCTGGCACTGGTACGATTGGCTTTTCTATAGCTAGCTTTAAATATATAAGCGATACCTAAATTTTTACATAGGGTAGACACTTTATCACCAATCTCCATCACCAATTCTTCATTTTCCACCACGCAAGGTCCTGCGATTAAAAAAAAGTTATTGGGGTCGTAAGATTGCGCCTTGCATAAATCTTGTAAATAAGAAGGAATCATGTTTATAATTTTTCGATTTTGAGTACTTGTATTATTTTTTGAAAAATAAGTCTGCAACGGTTCTTTTATCAAGTATAGCCAAAGTATTGTCTCTTACTTCAATGAGTACTTTATTGATACTGCATTTTTTTTCATTGCAATCGGCACATTTTTGATAAAAATTTAAACTTACACAAGGTAGCATGGCAATGGGTCCTTCAATAATTCTAAAAATGCCCGATAGCTTTATTTTTTCTGGCGGAATAGCGAATAAGTACCCTCCATGTTTTCCTTTTTTACTATCTAAGAAACCTGCTTTTTTTAGTTCTAATAAAATATTTTCAAGGAATTTGATAGGGATATTTTTTTTGGTAGCAATTTCTGCAATAAGAATAGGGGTGGAGGCTTTATGCTCTACCATATAGGCAAGTGCTTGCAGTGCATATTGTGTTTTTTTGGATAACATATTTATAGTACGCTATTGTATAAATTACATTTAATCTAAAGTCCTAAAACTTGTTTCATGGTAAAGATACCCCTTTTTTTATTGGCAAATTCTGCCGCTAAAACAGCACCGGAAGCAAAACCTTTTCTTGTATGGGCTGTATGTATAATATCAATTCGGTCAATGTCGGATTCATAACTTACTGTATGTGTTCCTGGCGCAGGATCAATTCTTTCTGAATGAATTATTAAATCGGAGGGGATGTCAGAGGTCGCATTCACCCATTTATTCTTTCTGCTTATTTTTTCTAAAATTTGTTCTGCCAAACTAATTGCTGTTCCACTAGGGGCATCCTTTTTTTCGGTATGGTGCAATTCGGTCAAAGAAACATTATAGTCGTTATAAGGCTCCATTAATTGAGCAAGCTGTTTGTTTAATTCAAAAAATAAATTAACTCCAATACTATAATTACTCGAATACACCACACATCCTTGGTATTGATTGCAAAGTGCAGTCATCTCATCCCACTTTTCTAACCAACCCGTTGAGCCACTTACTACGGGCACACCCCATTCAATACATTTTGAAATATTTTCAAAAGCGCTATGCGGTCCTGTAAATTCAATAGCTACCTCTGCTTTTTGTAAATTACTTTTTGTAAATTCATTGGCATTGTTTACGTCTATTTTTAAAATAATTTCATGTCCTCTATTCAAAGCCATCTCTTCAATAGTTTTACCCATTTTACCGTAACCAATTAGTGCAATTTTCATACTTGAAATTTAGTTATTTGGCATGACTGCCTTTAAATTTAATTTGCAAAGATAAGCCAGATTGTTGTTGACTAGGCTGTATAAAAGGCACAAGCCTTAAGGATAAATTATTATTAACATCAAACTCTTTCAAATGTCCAGAAACAGTTGCATCTACTACATTTACCCCCCAAGCCAATATAAACCACATGATGGAGTAGTCGCGGTCTCTTCTAAATATATTTCTGTAACTCTGAATAGAGCCTAAACTTAATTTAGCTAATCTAGGGTCTATTTTAGCAATATCAGAAGGATCGCCATTGGCCTCTTTAAATTTCGCCTCATATCCAAATTTTGTTCTTTGATACCAATCGTTATTGTAAATAAATGCATAAGCAGGTATAGACAGTACGCCATACACAAAAGGAATTTTCCAATATTGTTTGTTATAGGCTTGGCCCCATCCTGGAATCAATGCCGATCTTTTAGTAGCTCTACTTGGAATATGATGAAGTAGGGTATCTGCATTTTTAATATAAGCTGAATCTTGGCTCCAGGCAGTTTGCTGAAAAATTAACATCAGCATAAATAATAATAATTGCCTCATCCTGTAAATTCCTTTATGATAAAAAATGCTAATTAGCTAATGCTTAGTTGCATTGCTTCTAATATTTTATTTAAACCATTTAAATCCGAGTATTCAATGGTTATTTTACCACTGCCGTTTTTTTGGTGTTGTAAGATAACTTTAGTAGAAAGATGACTGGTTAATTTATCTTCTAATTTTTTATATACCGGAGAAAGCTGATTTTTATTGGTAGCGGAAGGGGAGTGAAAAGAGCTATTCTTTCCTGCCTGATTCATTTTTCTAATCAAGTCCTCTGTTTGACGAACAGTTAATCCTTTTTCAATTATTTCTTTAAATAGAAACAATTGCTTGTCTACTTCTTTGCCAATTAACATCTTAGCTAAACTCACGCTTAAACTTCCATTACGAAGCGCTGCTTGAATATTGGGAGGAAGCTCTAATAATCTAATGTAGTTGGAAATGGTTGACCTATCCTTACCCATACGTTCCGCCACTTTTTCCTGGGTATAATTTAAATCCTCCATCATGCGCTGATAACTTAACGCTATTTCTATTTCATTTAAATCTTCTCTTTGTAAATTTTCAAGTAATGCCAACTCTAATAATTCTTGGTCATTACCCATTCGCACATAAGCGGGCAAATCAGTTAAGCCTGCTATTTTAGCGGCTCTAAAACGACGCTCGCCGGCAATTAACTGATACTTGCCATTGGTTAACTGAGCAACAGTAATGGGCTGAATTAAATCATGTATCTGAATTGAATTGGCTAATTCTCTCAAGGTTTTTTCGTCGAAATCTTTTCTTGGATTTTTGGGATTGACCACAATATCCTGTAAGGCAATGCGATTGCTGGCTACTGCTTTCTCTTTTGCAGCAGCAGGCACATTGGAATGATTGGCAGCCGGATTTTTGTAATCCGTATCAATACTTTGCAATAGGGAGCGAAGTCCTTTGCCAATGAGATCTTTATTGGGTGTACTCTTGCTCATAGTTAATCAATTATACGCTCGGCATTACTCATATTGGTCATGCCATTTTTTTGTAAAATTTCTTTTGCTAAATTTAAATAATTCACGGTGCCTTTACTATCTGCATCATACAAGATAACCGGTTTGCCTACACTTGGTGCTTCACTCAATCTTGTATTTCTGTGAATAATTGTAGAAAAAACCATTTCATCAAAATGCTTTCTTACTTCACTCACTACTTGATTGCTTAAGCGAAGTCTTCCATCATACATGGTCATCAAAATTCCTTCAATTTGCAAATTAGGGTTCAATCTGCTTTGTACTATTTTAATGGTATTCAATAATTTCCCCAATCCTTCTAATGCGAAAAATTCACATTGAACTGGAACAATTACGCTGTCAGAAGCTACTAATGCATTGACTGTAATTAAACCTAAAGAAGGCAAGCAATCAATAATGATAAAGTCATATTGATCTTTAATGGGGATCAATAATTCTTTTAAAACATTTTCTCTATTGGGCAAGTTGACTAATTCTATTTCCGCCCCCACTAAATCGATATGTGAAGGAATTACATCTAGGTGCGGAATTTCAGATTTTAAAATGATATCCGCTAAGGGAGTTTGATTGATCATCCCGTCATATAAACTAGTCGTAATATTATGTAAATCAAATCCTATTCCTGTTGTACTATTGGCTTGAGGATCGGCGTCAATCAGTAAGGTTTTAAACTCTAAAACAGCCAAACTCGCCGCTATATTGATAGCGGAAGTGGTTTTACCAACACCCCCTTTTTGATTCGCTATTCCTATAATTCTTGCCATAAAATGGGTATCCTTAATTTCTGCCAAAAATAAGGGATAAATGGTAACAATTTGGGATTAAATTGGCTATTAATGAGGCTTTTGGCCCTAATTTTGCGTTTTAAATTATTCTATGCGCAGCCCTCTTTTTATTTTCATCCTGATAACGGTATTGAT
>CANHOY010000054.1 GCA_947462495.1 Bacteroidota bacterium | reverse complement strand
TGTTGATCGGCTTGATCTATATATACTAGTACCATAAAATAAAATTGTAATGGGTTAAATAACTTTTGCTTCTTCTTTTAATAATTTTACAAGTTCATCCATATTTTCTGGGTCAATTAATTTTACACCCGACTTTGCAGGAGGCATGTCGAATTTATTAATGCTGGTTGTAGCCACTGAAACAGTTGGAGCGACTACTTTTAATGGTTTGGTACGAGCAGCCATAATGCCACGCATATTAGGAATTCTTTGTTCAGCCATCCCTTTTTGACAACTTACAATCACGGGCAGGGTTACTTCACAGGTTTCTACTCCACTTTCTATTTCTCTTTTAACAGTTGCTGTATTCCCGTTTAATTCAAAATGATCGGCCAATGAAATAAATGGAAGATCAAGTAGAGCAGATAACATAGAACCGATACAAGCGCTATTGTAATCGATGGTTTCTTTTCCAGTCAATATTAAATCATAGGCCCCTTCTTTTGCTACTTGGGCAATTTGATCTGCAATGGTAAATGAATCATTACTCGTACTATCAATCCGAATGGCTTCATCACCACCCAATGCCAAGGCCTTTCTAATAATAGGTTCAGCATCCACACCACCCACGGTCACTAAATGTATAATCGTAGCAGGGTCTTTTTCTTTTAATTCAATGGCGCGAACTAGTGCATACCATTCGTCGTAAGGGTTAATAATCCATTGAACACCGCTTTCATCGAACTTTGTATTACCTTCGATAAAGGCGATTTTAGCAGTGGTATCGGGGGTTTTGCTGATACAAACTAAGATCTTCATGATGACTAATTTAGTTTCTTAATAGTTAGTTGTTTATGCAACTAATGCAAATATAAGCCAAGATGACTCGAATTGAAAGAATTATTGAATTTTTAAATCAACAACCTAAGGATAACTTTTTAAGGCATGCTTTGGCCTTAGAATATATTAAAGTAGGGGAGGAACAAAAAGCCCATGACTTATTTATAGACCTACTAAACGAATCTCCAGATTATATTGGCTCTTATTATCATTTGGCAAAATGCTTAGAACGAATGAATAATAAAGAAGCAGCTCTAGTTTGGTATGAAAAAGGAATGGAAGCGGCTAAAACAGCGAAGGACAACCATGCCTATAGTGAACTGCAAGCGGCTTATGAAGAATTAGTATATTAAAGCATCCAAAAGCTAAACAAGCCTTTGATTAATCTTGGTATCAATTAATTGAAAAAAATCTTCAGGTTTATAGGTTCTCCAGGCACTTATTTCCATTAATTCAATGTATCTATTTAATTTGCGTAATAAAAAATCATGTTGAGCTGCGGTATGAAAATTTACTAAAACAGCCCAGCCTTCTTCCTCTGAAGTTTGTTCATATAATTCTTCGTAATAATCTTTGTCGCCACTGTGAAAATTAAAAACACTTTCGGCAATTAATATGAATTTATAAATACCTTCTTCCATTAGCTTATCCAGTACTTCTCTTTTTAATTCCATGATATCATTTTCTATAGCATCGTTCCATTCTCCAATCATTTCAATGATGGCAAATTTTAATTCATAGTCAACGAATAAAATTTTTAAATATAAAGTCTTGCTCCCAAATTCATCCCATTGTGGGTGGATATAATAATTATACACTGTTTGAGAAAATTCAAATTCACTGTAAGTGCGTCCAAAAAAAATAGATTTTGGATCTTCTTCTGCCATATATAAATGGCGCCAATGATAATGAGGTTCTATTTCATGCATACGCAATTAACCAGGTAGGGGTTATTGTTTTTTGTGATACGCAATCAAACCCTCCATAGGTGATTTGATAATTTTTCCCAATTCGATCTCGTAACTTAATGCTAATTGTTTAACAATGTCCTTGAAAGCATAAGCAATGCCACCCACGAAATGAATAGGATGAATCCAAGATTCATTCATTTTATTAATATGGGCAAAGAAGAAATCATTTAAGCCGTCCTCAATAATATTTTCAATCATGTAATGTCCTCTGTGCTCTGCTAGGAAAGGGGCAAAAGAAGCGAGGGTCCTATTAGGAAAAGGATCTTTGTAGATACTATTCAATATAGCATCTTTGGTAAGGTTGAATTTTTTTTCAAAAGCGGCCATCAATTCTTCATCAAAAGTTTTGTATAAAAAATATTGTATCACTTTTTTTCCAAGGTAAGCTCCGCTACCTTCATCTCCCAATACATAACCTAAGCCAGGGCTGTTTTTTGTAATTTTATTTCCATTGTAAAAACCTGTATTTGAACCAGTACCTAAAATACACACCACACCTTTTTCTTTTTGACAACTGGCACGAGCGGCGGCTACTAAATCGGTTTCAACAGAAAGCTTTGCGTTTTTAAATACTGCTTTTAATGCTTTTTTTAAGGATAGCACATTATCGGGATTGCTTAGTCCAGTACCATAAAAAAATACAGCTTCTATTTTTGAAACATTGGTCTTTTTTGCAAAAGACTTCTCAAGTAGTTCGATCATAGCTAGTGTTGATAAAAAATAAGGGCTGATACCTATGGTGTTCACCGTAGTTTTTTGGTTATTTTGGACCAGTGTCCAATGGCATTTGGTAGCACCACTATCGGCAATGAGGTAATTCTTTATCATAGCTTGTCACTCTTGTGTGTGAAAATAGCCATTTTAGTGTAATTTTAGCCCGAATAAAAAATAGCATGCAAGAAAATAATAATTTGAATTGGGGTAAACCACTCTTCTATGGCTTTTTAGTCATTCTGGGTATTTTTATAGGCGTTTTTTTTAAAGGAAATTTTAATCTAGGATCGCTTACTAGAAATAATCAACAACCCATTCAGGAAATGATTGAATTGGTGCAATCCAAGTATGTAGATTCTGTCTCAAATGATAGTGCAGGTATTAGGGTTGCTAATTTTTATTTAGGACAGTTAGACCCTCATTCTGTTTATATTCCACCAGCCGACTTAAATGAAGTGAATGAGCAATTGCAACCCAATTTTAAAGGAATAGGTATTGAATTTCAACAATTCAGAGACAGTGTTTTTGTTGCGTATGTTATGAAAGAGGGCCCTGCTGATAAGGCTGGATTAAAAGTGGGGGATATTCTTTTAAAAGCCGATGATAGTATTCAATTGTCAGGCAAAAAATTGAATGCCGAAGATATTAGAAATAAAATAAAAGGACCTAGTGATAGTAAAATTAAATTATTGGTAGATCGAGCTGGGGAGAAAAAATCTTTTATTGTTTCTAGGGATAATGTATCCTTATCTCCTGTGGACGCAAGTTATATGATAGATACTGTTATTGGATATATTCGTATTAATAAATTTGCAGATAGAACTTATGAGGCATTCATGCAAGCATTAGAACCTTTGTTACAAAAAGGAATGAAGTCCTTAGTGATAGATTTAAGAGGTAATGGAGGAGGTTTATTATCGGAAGCGGTGGGTATTGCAGATGAATTATTAAGTGGGAATAAATTAATTGTGTATACGCAAGGGGTGCATTCGCCTCGAGTAGATTATTTTAGTAAAAGAGAAGGATTGTTTGAACAGGGAGGATTAACCGTATTGATGGATGAGACTTCTGCGTCAGCAAGTGAAGTATTGGCAGGCGCTTTGCAAGATTGGGATAGAGCTAGTATTGTTGGAAGACGCTCTTTTGGAAAAGGATTGGTACAACAACAATTTAAATTATCCAATGGAGGCGCATTGCGATTAACTACTGCAAAATATTTTACGCCATTAGGTAGAAATATCCAAAGGCCTTATACAAAAGGCAAAGAGGAGTACGAAAATGATTTTATAACCAGATTGCATGAGGATGCATTGGGTAAACAGGATTCCAGTTTTAAGGGAGATTCCTTTAAAACGCCTAAAGGGCATTTGGTGTATGGAGGAGGAGGGATTTATCCAGACAAATGGGTGAATGGAAGTTCGCTTTTAATGGATACCAGTTTTATGGTGTTGTGGGAAGATGGGTTGATCAATGATTTTGTTTTACACTGGTATATGCAAAACAAAAAAATGATGGAGGCTCAACAAAATCCAATTGCTTTTTTAAAACAGACAGAACAATACAATTATTGGGGTGCTTTATACAATTATGCTAATTCGGCACAAAAAAATAAATTGAAAACACTAGAGAAAAACAAGTTATTTGTCCAAAATCAAATCCGCGCCTTAATCGCAAGAACGAAATGGTACAAACAAGGCTTAATTGAAGTGCAAAATGCATTGGATCCTACCTTCAAGCAAATGCTGCCCTAAAACATGATATTTATCAGTTTTTAAAATGACCCGACTCATTTTTGAGCTAATTTAATTGGTCCACTTTTGTTGTTACCATGTTACAAGAAACTTGCTATCACTGTGGGCTAAAATGTGATACAGCTATACAAATTAAAGAAAAATACTTTTGTTGTGATGGCTGTAAAATGGTGTATTCGCTTTTGGATGAAAATGGGTTATGTCAATATTATGACTTGTCAGCCATGCCTGGTTTAAAGGTGAAAGGACATTTTGTTTCTGATAAATTCAATTACTTAGATAATTTAGCCATACAAGAGCAGCTCATTCAATTTAAATTAGGGGATCAAGCACATGTTGTATTTTATTTACCTCAAATACATTGTGTAAGCTGTGTTTGGCTATTAGAACATTTGAGTAAGATTAATCCTGGAATTATTCATTCTCAAACTCATTTTGAAAAAAAGGAAATAAAAATAATATTCAATCCTTCGCTTATTTCATTAAAGGAATTGGTGCAATTGTTGGCTTTTGTGGGGTATGAGCCAGTCATTCATTTAGGAGGCAATGATTGGTTAAAGAAAAAGAAAGTAAATAAAAAGCAATTATATAAAATTGGTATCGCAGGATTTTGTTTTAGCAATATTATGATGTTGAGTTTTCCGGAGTATTTGTCCAATGATGCACTAGAACTGGGTTCGTTAAGGCATTTTTTTATTTACGTTAATTTACTATTATCCTTGCCGGTTTTATTGTATAGTGCGAGCGGTTTTTTTATTTCGGCCTATACTGGACTTAGACAAAACTGGTTAAATATTGATGCGCCTATTGCGCTAGCCATAGCAGTTACTTTTAGCAGAAGTGCTTATGAAATTCTAACCCAAACAGGGGTGGGGTATCTAGATAGTATGAGTGGTATTGTATTTTTTATGTTGGTGGGAAGATGGTTTCAAGATAAGTCCTATGATTCTTTTGCTTTTGATAGGGATTACAATTCATTTTTTCCTTTGGGGGTGACAGTATTAGAACAAGGCAAGGAAGTGAATAAGCCTTTATCTGCTTTGGTAAAATCGGAAATTGTTTTAATCAAGTCTGATGAAATGATTCCTGCTGATGCTTTATTGTTAACGGAGGGGGCCTTTATTGATTATAGTTTTGTTACGGGCGAAAATGCACCCACTGCATTGATGCAAGGGCAATTGGTGTATGCAGGAGGTATTCAAAAAGGAAGGTCTATTCAATTAGAGGTAGTGAAGCCTGTTGGGCAAAGTTATATAACGGAGTTATGGAATAGCCCCTTGTTAAAAACAGAAAAAAATGTAGAAAAGTCATTTGTACATCCATGGAGCCAATATTTTACTATCGTGTTATTGATGATTGCTGCGGTTACTGGTATTTATTGGAGTGTTTATGATACACACAAAATATTACCCGCAGTAACAGCAGTATTAATCGTGGCTTGCCCATGTTCTTTATTACTTACAGTTACTTTTACTTATGGAAATGTATTAAGATGGCTAGGTAAACGAAAACTATATTGCAAAAATGCATCTGTTATTGAAGCCATTCATAAAATTGACACGATTGTTTTTGATAAAACTGGAACATTAACCAATCATGAGGATACACAATTAGAATATATAGGGTTACCGCTAAGTAATTCAGAAATGATTGCGGTAAAATCAATAACTAGAGAGTCTTTACATCCATTGAGTCAAATGGTGACACAATTCTTAATGTTACAAGTATCTGATAGTACTAGTTTCCAAAAAATAGAAAATTTTATTGGCAAAGGCACCAAAGCAACGAGTGGTAATTTTGAAATTATCATTGGGTCCCTTGCTTTTTTAAAAGCAAATGGCATTAGTCACAAGGAAGAGTATGATGGGTCAGTGGTTTGCTTGGCCATTAATGGGGTATTCAAAGGCGTATTCAAAATAAATCACACCTATCGAAAGGATATAGATTTGATGATAGCGCGATTAAAAAAACAGGGGTATCAATTGCATCTATTAAGTGGAGATCATCCAACAGAGCGAACCAATTTATTTAAAATATTGGGTCAAGATATTCCCATGTTATTTGAGCAAAGCCCTGCAGATAAATTACAGTATATAGAAAGATTGCAAAGGGAGGGGCATCGGGTGATGATGGTAGGGGATGGTTTAAATGATGCGGGAGCTTTGAAAAAAAGTAATGTGGGAATTGCTGTAACCGATCAAACACATTTATTTACACCAGCCAGTGATGCCATTTTAGAAGGAAATCAAATAAATGTATTGAGTGATTTAATTGATTATGCGAAAAAGGCTAAACTAATAATTGTATTAATTTTTAGTTTATCAATTATTTATAATGTTATAGGGATGTATTTTGCTACTAGTGCGAGGTTGTCTCCAATGGTGGCTGCTATCTTGATGCCTATCAGCTCTATTAGTATAGTTGCTCTTTCCGCTTTGCTTTCTTTTCTGTTTTCGTCTACAATCAGATCCAAAAACTGATATATATCATCTTTTGCTTTGACCTATGTCATTATTTGGATTAGACATTCCTTATAGATTTGTTTTAAATTTTTTAAATGGGAGTAATTGTCATATTAATCATTGTAAGCGTATTAGTGGCGGGAGGATTTTTAATGGCCTTTTTATGGTCGGTCAAAACGGGTCAAATGGATGACGATTACACGCCTTCTGTAAGAATTTTATTTGATGAAAATTTTGAGAATGAAAAAAGCGGTGAGCAGAAAATAAAAGTTTCCAATAAAGTAGTATAAAAAATAATTAACCATTTAAATTAACCTTATGCAAGTAGAAAGTTTTCAGTATGACAATAAAACGGTAAGGAATTTTGCCATTGCCACTATCATTTGGGGGGTTGTTGGAATGACGGTAGGATTATGGGTTGCCTTACAGTTGGTTTTTCCCACTGTATTAAACTTACAGCCTTATTTTAATTTTGGTCGTATTAGACCATTGCATACTAATGCAGTCATTTTTGCATTTGTAGGCAATGCCATGTTTATGGGGGTGTATTATTCATTACAACGTTTGTTAAAAGCTAGAATGTTTAGTGATGTTTTAAGTAAAATACATTTCTGGGGCTGGCAATTGATCATTGTAGCTGCAGCGATTACTTTGCCTTTAGGAATTTCTACCGCTAAAGAATATGCAGAATTAGAATGGCCCATAGATATTGCTATAACATTAATATGGGTGGTCTTTGGTTTTAACATGTTCGCTACCATTATAAAAAGGAGAGAGCGACATTTATATGTAGCAGTTTGGTTTTATATAGCCACTTTTGTTACTGTTGCTGTTTTGCACTTGGTAAACTCTTTTGAATTACCTGTGACTTTATTTAAAAGTTATAGTTGGTATGCAGGTGTTCAAGATGCCTTAGTACAATGGTGGTATGGACATAATGCAGTAGCTTTTTTCTTAACTACTCCGTTTTTAGGTTTAATGTATTACTTCTTGCCAAAAGCAGCGAACAGACCTGTATTCTCTTATAAATTATCTATTATACATTTTTGGGCCTTGATCTTTTTATATATCTGGGCGGGCCCACACCATCTATTATATACAGCACTTCCTAACTGGGCACAAAGCTTAGGTATTGTTTTTAGTTTCATGTTGATATTCCCAAGCTGGGGTGGTATGATCAATGGGCTATTAACCTTACGTGGTGCATGGGATAAAGTGAGAGAAGATGTAATATTAAAGTTTATGGTGGTGGCAGTTACCGCTTATGGAATGTCCACATTTGAGGGACCTATGTTATCCTTAAAGAGTATTAATGCAGTAGCGCATTTTTCAGATTGGATTATTGCACATGTACATATTGGAGGTTTGGGTTGGAATGGTATGTTAACTTTTGGAATTATTTATTGGTTGTTACCAAGAATTTACAAAACTGAATTGTATTCTAAAAAACTAGCTAACCTGCATTTTTGGTTAGCCACTTTAGGAATTCTATTTTATGCAATACCTATGTATTGGGCAGGATGGCAACAGGTTGCTATGTGGAAACAATTTACGCCTAGTGGTCAATTGAAGTATCAATTTTTAGAAACGGTTACTTATATGGCTCCCTTTTATGCGATGAGGGCCATTGGAGGTATTTTGTATTTAACAGGTGCCATTATTGGAATGGTCAATTTCTTCAAAACAATGGGACAAGGCACTTTGCAAGCGAACGAAGATGCGCAAGCGCCTGCTTTGGAAAAGGTCTATGTAAAACATACAGGCGAACATTGGCATCGTTGGATTGAGCGAAAGCCAACACCATTTTTATTATTATCGTTAGTGGTAATATTAATTGGAGGCTTAGTTGAATTGGTACCTACCTTCTTAGTGAAATCTAATATTCCTACTATTTCAAGTGTACAACCTTATACACCATTAGAGTTGCAAGGAAGAGACATTTATACAAGAGAAGGTTGTTATACTTGTCACTCTCAAATGATACGTCCTTTTAGAAGTGAGACAGAACGTTATGGAGAATATAGTAAGGCCGGAGAGTTTATTTATGATCATCCATTCCAATGGGGAAGTAAACGTACAGGGCCAGATTTAGCTAGAGAAGGAGCGGGTAATTTAAAAAAATCAAATACCTGGCATTACAATCACTTTGAAGAGCCTAATGCAATTTCGACAGGTTCTGTGATGCCTTCCTATTCATTTTTAATTGATGATAATTTGGATACCGCTACCACTCCATTAAAAATTAATGCAATGCGCACTTTGGGAGTGCCCTATGCAGCGGATTATGCAAACAAGGCCAATCAGGATTTAATGATACAGGCAAAAGGGATAGCAGATGATTTGCAAAAAGACGGTATTAAGGTAGCGCCTACTAAAGAAATCATAGCATTGATAGCTTATTTACAAAGACTAGGGACGGACATTACTAAAAAATAACTACAAAAATTTAAATCTATGTACAG
>CANHOY010000053.1 GCA_947462495.1 Bacteroidota bacterium | reverse complement strand
GGTAAAAATAATTTCTTATGGAAAAACCAATGAAGGAAGAGATTTATTAGTAGCTGCAGTGGGACTTCCTGAAAATATCGCTCAATTAGAGGATATTAGAAAACGTAATAATAGTTTATTAAATGGAACTAATGAAGATTTGAAACAACCTGCTATTGTTTGGTTAAGTTACAATGTGCATGGGAATGAAGCGGCTTCTACCGAAGCTTCCATGTTAACTTTATTTTCTTTGGTGGATCCAACCAATACAAAAACAAAAGAGTGGCTTAAAAATGTCATTGTTTTTTTAGATCCTTGTATTAACCCTGATGGAAGAGATCGATATGTAAATTGGTACAACAACGCAGTGGGAATGAATTATGATACCGATCCACAAGCTAGAGAACACATGGAACCATGGCCTGCTGGAAGAACAAATCATTATAATTTTGATTTAAATAGAGATTGGGCTTGGCAAACACAAGTAGAAACTCAACAAAGAATTCCATTGTATCAACAATGGTATCCACAAGTGCATGTCGATTTTCATGAGCAAGGGTTTAATCAACCTTATTACTTTGCCCCTGCAGCAGAACCATTGCATGATGTATTAACACCATGGCAAAAAGAATTCCAAGTTCAAATTGGAAAAAATCATGCAAAATATTTCGATCAAAACAATTGGTTATTTTTTACAAAAGAACGTTTTGATTTATTGTACCCTTCTTATGGGGATACCTACCCAATGTATAATGGAGCTATAGGAATGACATTTGAACAAGGGGGCATTGCTGCAGGTTTGGGTGTTCAAGATAAAAATAATGACACACTTACTTTAGTAGACCGTGCATTACATCATTATACAACAAGTCTTTCTACTATAGAAATAAGCGCAGCCAACAGGGAAAATTTATTAAAAGAGTTTAAAAAATATTATGATAATAGCAGGGCAGGTGCTGGGTCTGTTTATAAAACTTTTGTAATTACTGCGCCTAATACAAATACCATTGAGTCTTTTGCAGCCTTATTAAAAAAGAATAATATTCAATATGGAGTATTGCCAACTGGAACTAGTTTTAAAGGGTACGATTATAGTACCAAAAAAGAAACTGATTTTGTAGATGAAGGGTACAGTTTAGCAGTGAATGTTGCTCAGTCGCATGGGATATTAGCTCGGGTTTTATTAGAGCCCAATTCACAAGTGAACGATTCTAATACCTATGATATTACTGCCTGGTCCTTACCTTATGCCTATGGAGTACATGGGTATGCTTCCAAAGAAAAATTAACCATTACCAATGGATTAAAAATTAATCCTGTTGTTATTGCTCATTCAAATTATGGGTATCTAATTCCCTATAATTCTTTTAAGTCGGCAATGGTATTAAGTCAGTTATTGCAAAAAAATATTAAAGTACGTTACGCAGAAAAAGCTTTTGTTGCCAATGGCAAAAAATTCGATATTGGTACTTTAATAGTTTTAAAAACGAGCAATCAAGATAATTGGGCCACGCTCACTAAATCTATTTGTGAAACATTTAATATGGAAGCTACTGCTATTAATTCTGGTTGGGTGGAGAAAGGGGTAGATTTAGGATCGCCTTCGGATCGAACCATCAATCATGCCCCTAAGGTAGCTTTATTAACTGGAGAGAACGTATCTGCATTGGCTGCCGGGGAGGTTTGGAACTTTTTTGATCAACAATTGCATTACCCATTAACACAATTGAACTATTCTTATTTAAATAGAATGGATCTTTATAAATATGATGTAATCATTGCACCAGAGGGAATGTATAAAGATTTAAACAGTAAACCCATTGCAGAAAAACTGCAAGCATTTGTAAAAAAAGGGGGCGTACTTATTGCTTGGGAGTCGGCTGCACAACAATTGGCTGCCAATTTAGATTGGGGTATTAAACTTAAAGAACTTCCAAAAAATGAAAAGTTAGAGGTGAATCGCCTTGGTAAATATGGCGATAAAACTATTGATGCATTAGAGAGCTCGATACCTGGGGCTATTTACAAAGTTTATATGGATGCGACTCATCCATTAGGTTTTGGAACCAATGGACTTTATTATGATTTAAAGCAGGATGGGGTTTTATTCGAGCCTAGTGCGGATAGTTGGAATGTGGGAGTGATTAAAAAAGACAGTTATACAGCTGGCTTTGTGGGCGTAAAAGTAAAAGCAGCATTACAGGAAGGGGTGGTGTTAGGGGTGAAAGAAATTGGGATGGGAAAACTTATTTATATGACCGATGATCCCATTTTTAGAAACTTTTGGGAGAATGGAAAACTAATTTTAGCCAACGCCATTTTCTTTAATGGTAAATAAAATTTATTATTGAAAGCTTGTATGAAAAATATTTTAATTTATTTAGTACTTATATTATTAGTTGGTCAGTCTGTATCGGCACAAAAACCAAGTGCGGAAATACTGGCCCAAATTAATAAGCTTAAAACGGTAGGGAGTGTTTTATACATAGCCGCTCATCCAGATGACGAGAACAATAGTTTTTTGCCTTATTTGACGAAGCAAAGAATGTTTAGAACAGCCTACTTAAGTTTAACAAGAGGGGACGGAGGGCAAAACTTAATTGGTAAAGAACAAGGGATAGAATTGGGGATGATTAGAACTCAGGAATTACTGGCCGCTAGAAGAATTGATGGGGCAGAACAATACTTTTCATCGGCCTATGAATTTGGATTTAGTAAATCTTCAGAGGAAGCCTTGCGCATTTGGGATCATAATAAAGTATTAAGTGATGCTGTTTTAGTGATTCGTAAATTTCAACCAGACATTATTATAACCCGTTTCCCAAGAGATGCCCGTGCAGGCCATGGTCATCATTCCGCCTCTGCTATTATTGCGAATGAAGCCTACTTGGCAGCTGCCGATCCTACTCAGTTTCCTGAACAATTTAAATTAGGGCTTGTGCCTTGGAAAGCGAAAAGAATTTTATGGAACACTTTTAATTTTGGTTCTATTAATACCACCAACAACAATCAATTAAAATTAGAGGTAGGGGGCTACAATGCCGTTTTAGGAAAAAGTTATGGAGAAATTGGAGCAGAAGCCAGGACCATGCATAAAAGTCAAGGCGAAGGAAGACCTCGTCGTAGAGGGGCAATTTATGAATTTTTTGAATTGACAGGTGGTGATTCAGCTAAGCAGGATATCATGGAGGGCGTTAATATTGGGTGGAGTAAAATAACAAACAATGAAAAAGAAGCTATTGCCATTGAAACTAATATCAGCACTATTGTAAAACAATTTCAAACAGAAAATCCATCCGCATCAGTTGCGGCATTGGTTAATTTATACAAGCAAATAGCATTATTACCCATTTCAAAATGGAGGGATTATAAGTTAGAGGAAGTGAAAAATAGTATAAGAGATTGTGCTGGTTTATTTTTTGAAGCGACTACTCAACAACAACAGGTAGAACAAGGCGCAGAGGTAAAACTTCAATTTTTATTGAATCAACGATCTATGGCGGAGGCAAAACTAGTTAAAGTGAGTTGGCCACTAGGTACTGATTCTACATTCAATAAAGCGCTTGCCTACAATGAGAATATTCAGTTTGAATATAGCTTTAAAGTGCCAGCTAGTTTTCCTATCTCGCAACCCTATTGGTTGGTGCAGCCAAAAACAGAAGGAATGTTTGTGGTAACCAATCAACAACTGATTGGAGACGCAGAAAACGAACCTGCTTTTAAAGTAGGATTGGTAGTTCAAATCAATGGCCAATCTTTTAATTTCCCCATTCCAGTACAATATAAGTTTACCGATCCCACAAAAGGAGATGTGTACGAACCCATAGTAGTAGTGCCTGTTCATGAAATAAAATATGATAAGGAAGTATATTTAAAGCAAGCGGGTCAAAACGTTTCTATAAGCTATCAGAACTTACGTCAAGGAATTTCGAAGCAGATGAAAGTAGCGATGCAATCGGCCAATGAGGCATTGCCCACCACAGTAGAAGATGTGTACACCAAAAATATTCAGTATGATCATATTCCTACTTTAACTTATTTTCCTACTGCCACTACTAAAATTGTGGAAGCGGATGTTAAAACCAAACCTGCCAAAGTGGGTTATATTGATGGAGCAGGAGATAAGTTACCCGAGGCGTTAATTGAATTAGGCTATCAAGTTACTCTACTTAAAGAGTCGGATATTAATTTAGAAAAATTAAAACAATTTGATGCTGTAGTGGTGGGGATTCGTGCTTACAATATGCTGGAATATTTAACTGATAAAAATGAAATCGTAAATGCTTATATAGAACAAGGAGGTAATTGGGTGGTTCAATATTTAAAAAGCAATCAAGCGGGCTTAAAAAAAGTGAAAGTGGGTCCTTATTCATTTTCGGTTAATTCAGGAAGAAGAGTTTCTCAAGAAGAAGTGCCTGTTCAATTTATATTACCTGCTCATTCAGTACTTAATTTCCCTAATAAAATAATTGCTGCTGATTTTGAAAATTGGGTACAGGAAAGAAGTACCTATCAAGCCGAAAATATAGATGCACACTTTGAAACTCCATTAGCAATGAATGATAAAGGGGAAGCTATTTCAAATGGTAGTTTATTAATTGCTCCTTATGGAAAAGGGAATATGGTTTATCTAAGTTTGGTGCTATTTAGACAACTCCCTGCTGGTAATGCAGGCGCCTATAAACTATTGTCCAATATAATTTCTTTACCCAAGCATTAACCATGAGACGTAACGTAAGCATTTTTACTTTATTAGTGATTGGATTAGCCATTGGCTGGATGATCAAGAATGTTAAAATTGGGCTTATTATTGGACTTGTATTAGGGTTGCTCATTAGCGGTATCGGCACCAGGAGCAAATAAACTCAAACTATACATTTAGGAAAGGGTATTTTTTTCATCGGCCGCTGTAGCATCCCCAATCCATTTCATTTTTTTTGCAATGAAATAAGCCACCAGGCCTAAGCTAATTACCACAAGACCACTGAGCATCATTTTTTTGCCAGTAGAAATAAAGATTCCTACCCAAATGAGTATTGCTAAAAAGAGGGGCAATGGATAAAGTGGCATCTTCCAGGGGAAAAAACTTTTTCCTTTTCTTTTGAACAATATTAAGAGTCCAATGGCTTGTCCTATAAATTGAATTAAAATACGCATGGCTAAAATAGCATCTATCACTTCTTTTAATCGAAACAATAAACTAAACACAAAAGCGATGCCTCCTAAAACCAATAAAGACCTGTGCGGAAAATGTAATTTTGGATGTAGGGCACCAAAAAAAGGAAAAAAGGATTTGTTTTGTGCTGCAGCATAGGGAATTCTGCTATAACCCAATGTAGCGGAGAATAAAGAAGAGAAAGCGACCAATAAAATTAAGACAGTTGCAAAAGCCCCGGCAGTAGGTCCGTATAAAGTTTTAATATAATCACTTACCACAAACTTACTATTGACAATCGTTTGAAAGGGAAGTACACTAGCTACGCTAATATTCATGGCTAAATACAAAATTGCAATACCTGTAATAGAAATAAACATACTTCTAGGAATATTCTTACTAGGGTTCTTAATTTCTCCTCCTAAATGGCATACATTATAATAGCCTAAATAGCTATAGATGGTTTTAACACTTGCAAAACCTAACGCCGCTACAAATCCATGTTCCAAACTAAATCCATCATTGATATGCCTAATAGGTTCCATGAAATTTCCATGCATAATGCCCCCGCCAATGATCCATGCCATAGTGCCTAAAACAATTACCCATAAAAAAACGGATATTTTACCAATGGATTCTATTTTTCGATACAATAATATAATTACAAGAATCACCACTAAACCACTCAAAGCTTTTTCTTGTATAAAAGATAAATGAAAAAAGTAATTGGCATATTGTGAAAATCCAATAGCGGCAGAAGCAATTACGAGAGGAGCTTGAATCATGGTTTGCCAAACAAATAGAAAACTCATTAAGGAACCTGCCTTTTCTCCGTAACCTTCTTTTAAAAAATGGAAACTACCACCGGCTCTAGGTAAGGCTGCCCCTAATTGGCTCCACACCATAGCATCTAAATAAGAAAGCAGCGCACCTGCTATCCAAGCATATAAAAAATAGGGGCCCGCCATAATTTGAGCTACTACACTTAAAACAACAAAGGGTCCAATACCCACCATGTCAATCATGTTGATGGCGGTTGCATGTAAAAGGCTTAATTTGCGCTCTAAATTGGGAGTTTGGCTCATAGTGTTGGTGTACAAGATAATAAAAATACTATAAAATGGATGCGAATTTTAAGACAGTACCATGGGCAGATACTATTTCTATCTATGAAGTAAATATTAGGCAATATACTCCCGAAGGTACTTTTAAAGCTTTTCAAAAACATCTTCCTCGTTTAAAAGAGATGGGTGTGGAGGTACTTTGGTTAATGCCTATTACGAGCATCAGTGAAAAAGTACGAAAAGGTAGTTTGGGTAGTTATTATGCATGTAGTAGTTATACCAAAATCAATTCTGAGTTTGGCAATGAGCAAAATTTAATTGACCTCATTACCAATGCGCATCAATTGGGTATGAAAGTAATCATCGATTGGGTGGCCAATCATACGGGTAGACAACATGAATGGATGCAGCACCATCCAGAATGGTTTACGAGAGATGAACAGGGTAATTTTACAGAACGCAATGGTTGGGATGATGTAGTAGATTTGAATTACAATAATAATGAAATGCGGGCAGCCTTAATTGGGGCTATGCAATATTGGGTTCGTGATTTTAAAATAGATGGTTTTAGATGTGATATGGCGCATTTGGTTCCGCTAGATTTTTGGGTGTCTGCAAGAACTGCTTGTGAAACCATCAAGCCATTATTTTGGCTAGCTGAAACGGATGTGGCAGAATATCATTTAGTTTTTGATGTAAGTTATGCTTGGGGTTGGATGCATACCTCTGAAAAAGTGGCTAAAGGCGAAGCTAACGTCAATGATATTTACAATGTGCTTCATAGTTATCATCAATATCCTATAGGGGCGATGAAGTTATTTTTTACCTCCAATCATGATGAAAATTCTTGGAATGGAACCGAAGCTGAAAAGTTTGGCGTGGCGGCAAAGGCATGGGCTGTATTTACATTTACTTGGAAAGGGATTCCATTAATATATAGTGGCCAGGAATTACCCAATCAAAAACGCTTGGCCTTCTTTGACAAAGATGGTATTGAATGGACGCCTTCCCCTAAACTACATGATTTTTATAAAACCCTTATTAGTTTAAGAAAATCGCATGCTTGTATTACCAAGGGCAACACGTATAATTTACCCACCCAAGGAGAAAAAACCATGGCTTATCTTAGGTATGATGCTTTAACCGATGCGCTAACACCTTCAAAGGATGTTATTTTGGTGGTACTTAATTTGGGCGACCAAATACAAAAAATAAAGTTCGATCACGAATTACTAGTAGGGGAGTATAAAAACATTTTCTCCGGGTTGAGCTTTACTTTTAATAAAGAAGTATCATTTGAGTTAATGCCTGGTGATTATTTCGTGTATGTAAAAGCCTAAGTTCTTTTGGCTTGTTGAAATGCAACAAACTCCATCATTTCCTCTAGGGAAAAGCTACTTAAATTTTGAGTGGCTGTCAAGCCAGCTTTTTGAGCCACCAATACACCATACTTACAATCATCAAATCCCTCCACCGAGTGGGCATCTGGATTGATAGAAATAAGTACATCTTTTTTTAAAGCAGCAGGAATAAAACGCCAATCCATATCTAACCTTCTGGGGTGTGCGTTAAGTTCTATTACCACATCATTATTGGCACAAGCTTCTATAATGGCATCATGATCTACGGGATATCCTTTTCTACTTAAAAGCAATCTACTTGTTAAATGGCCTAATATGCTTGTATAGGGATTCTGAATAGCACTCATTAAACGAGCCATTGCTTTTTCTTCTGTCATCTTTAAATTGGAATGAATGGAAGCAATCACAATATCAAAGCTTTCCAATACTTCATCAGGGTAGTCTAAGCTGCCATCATTCAAAATATCCGACTCTATGCTTTTAAAAATAACAAAAGGGGCTAATTTTTTATTGAGTGTATCAATTTCTTTATGTTGAGCCCTTATCCTGTCCACTTGTAAACCATTGGCATAGAAAGCCGATTTGGAATGGTCGCTAATGACCAAATATTCAAATCCTTTTTCGATGGCTGCTAAAGCCATTTGTTCGATGGTATGCACTCCATCACTCCAAGTACTATGTGAATGGATAATTCCCTTGATGTCGCTTTTCTGAATGGTAGCTTTTAGTGCTTGGGTTTTAACTTGTTCAATAATCGCTGGATCTTCTCTTTGAGCAGGGGGGATGAAAGGAATCCCCATTTGTTCGAAAATAGACTGTGGATAAATATTTTTAAAATTTTTATCAAAAAGGGGGTTTTCGACCCATTTTTCTAAAAATTCGGGAGAACAGGACAATTTAAAGTCGGTCCAATGAAATGAATCTTGGGTGGTTAACCACCACCTAATTTCAAAATTATCGGTTCCATGGCAACTAATAAATTCTTCATTTTTTGTCACCTTAAATTCTTTTTCAATTAACCAGTCGGTTAATTTTTTTTCATTAGCAGTGGTTACGATTTCTAAAAATTCTAAACTTTCCATTTGTCTTTTATAAGCACCTGATACTTCATGCAAGTCATTTGGAAAATATTTTTGTACTGCTTCTTGCAAGGTGCTCACTAAACTTTCCACTTGTTGATATAGATAACTTCCTTGATGTTGTAAATAATATTCTAAACTGTCTTGAATGTTTTGTTGTGTCTTCGCACCAAAACCTTTGTAATTAATTAATCTATTTTCTTGGCAAGCATAAAGTAGTTCACCGATACTTTCTATTTCTAATTCTTTCCAAATAGTTCTAATTTTTTTGGGACCTAATCCTTTAATTTTTATTAGTTCAATGATGCCAGGAGGTGTTTTTTCGATATAAGTAGTTAGTAAGCTAAGTTCCTTATTTTCAATGAGTTGTATGATTTTTTGACCAATCGCTTCGCCAATTCCTCTGATAGCAAATAGTTCACTAGTGGACATTTCAGCAACAGGTTCAGTAAGTTTATCTAGTGTAAACGCAGCGTTGGAATAGGACTTTATTTTGAATTCATTTTCACCATGAATGTCCATGAGTTTACTTAGTAAAGAAAAGTATTCTGCTATTTCGTAGTTGTGCATTGGGTATGTAAAGTATAAAAAATTATTCAAAAAAAAATCCCCTCCGTAAACGGAGAGGACTTCAAATCTATTTTTGCTGAAAGCAAAAAAGACGATTTAATTATCTTGCGATAATTATTTCTTTTTAGCAGCTTTCTTCTTAG
>CANHOY010000052.1 GCA_947462495.1 Bacteroidota bacterium | reverse complement strand
AGGGGTTCCTTGCTGCATAGAAACAGCGCACCAGATTTATTTGTATGGTATGCAAATAGATTGGCAGGGTGGGCTTAATAGTCGTGGTTTTACCTTCAACAATCCCAATGCATCTAGTACCTGTGGATGTGGTACTTCCTTTGCGGTTTAAAATTACTCTATATAGGTAGATTTTTTTGAAAAAATGTCTATTCTTCGTCTCGCAATCGCTTCGCTCAAATGCTCGCTCAGAACAGCATTTCTTTCTTAAAAAATAATTGCTATTTAGCCATAATGAATATAATTTTCATTTGGCGCATAATATAGCCTACTCATGAACATATGAGAATAGCGTTAATAAAAATCTTAAATGCATCGTTAAAAAATTGTGCATGTCTGAGCGAAGCGAGTTCACAATTTTAGATGTAGATAAGATTTTTTAGCGTAATTCGAATCTGAGAGGGATAGGCTATATACTGCGCTTTCTATAGAAAATTATAGTCAAAAAAAGGCCCCCGATTTTCGAGGGCCTTTTTTTTATAAATCTGTGAAGATTATTTTTTCTTTTCAGCGCTTCCTAATGGGCGACTTTTTGCAAAGTCAACTAATACTGGTGCCGCTACAAATATAGAAGAGTAAGTACCTGTAATAACTCCAATTAACATAGCGAATGCAAAACCTCTTGTTACTTCTCCACCAAAGATGAATAAGATTAAGATGGTTAAGAACACCGTTAAGGAGGTCATAATAGTACGACTCAATGTTTGGTTAATCGCTTTATTGATGATAGTTGCATTGTCAACGCCTTTCATTAATTGGCTATCCTCACGAATACGGTCATATACAATTACAGTATCGTTCATAGAGAAACCAATAACAGTTAATACCGCTGCAATAAAATGCTGGTCAATCTCTAAAGGGAATGGAACCACTCTTCTTAAGAAACTAAATACAATTAATGTAACAAATACATCGTGTAATAGAGAGAAGATTGTACCTAAAGAATATCTCCAATCACGGAAGCGAATAAAAATGTATAAACAAATGGCAATTAAAGCAAAAATAGTTGCTTTGGTGGCACCTGATTTTAAGTCTTCTGATATAGTGGGAAGAACTGTTTGTGAACTTTGCTTGTATTGACTATCAAACTCTTTCAAAGAGGTTCCTGCTGGTAATTGTTTTTCTAAACCTTTAAACAACAAGCCTTCTACTTCTGCATCAATATTATTTCCTTGCTCTTTAATTTTATAAGAGGTAGTAATGTTAATTTGATTTTTAGAATCTACTGTTTTGATAATAGGAGACTCGCCAAATACTTTTTTCAAATCTTCTCTCACCGTTTCGATATTAACTGCTTTGTTAAATTTGACTGTGTAACTTCTTCCACCAGCAAATTCAACCCCTTCGTCAAATCCGTTAAAGAAACTAGCGATACCCATAACCAATACCACTGCTGAAAGCATGTAAGCGTACTTTCTGAATTCAATAAATTTGAAAGAAGCGTGTTTGAATATACCTCTTGAAATTTTTGTGAAATATTCGAAGTGTCTGTTTTTACTTGTATAGATATCTGTAATTAAACGAGAAACTAAAATTCCGCAGAATAAAGAAAGTAAAATACCAATGATTTGAGTAGTGGCGAATCCTAGTACGGGACCTAATCCAAAGTAGGCTAAGATACAAGCAGTTAAGAGGGTAGTAACGTGTGCATCCAATACTGGAGACATAGAACGTTTGTAACCATCTGTTACAGCCAATTGATAACTTTTTCCTTTGGTTAATTCCTCTTTAATACGCTCAAAAATAATTACGTTGGTATCTACTGCCATACCAATGGTCAATACTAAACCTGCAATACCAGGTGCTGTTAAAGTAAAGCCTAAAGCACTTAATATACCTATCGTAAACAATAAGTTTAATACGAGTGCAATGTTGGCAACCCAACCACCGGTGTTAAAGTATAATAACATTAAAGCGAATATCACTAAGAATGAAATGCCAAAAGCCATAGCACCACCTTGAATAGAAGCCAAACCTAAAGTAGGGCCTACTAATTGCTCTTGCACAATTTTAGCAGGAGCAGGTAATTTACCACTTTCTAAAATTTCAGCTAAATCTTGAGCTGTTTTTAAAGAATAGCTTCCAGATATTTGTGAGTTTCCTGTAGTGATAGCATCGTTTACATTAGGAGCAGAATAAACAATATTATCTAAAACAATGGCAACTGGTTTGCCAATATTTTTAGAAGTAATTTTTGCCCAAATACTTGTACCTACTTTATCCATGTTCATTTTAATAGCTACACGTCCTCTCTCATCAAAATCTTGTGCAGCATTGGCAACATGGTCACCTTCTAATTCTGCTTGACCATTTTCCAAAGTTTTAATGGCATAAATAGGCACTACATCTTTAACTTTTTCATCTTCTGATTCCATTTTTCCATACATGAAAACTAAATTAGATGGGAATTTATTTTTCACTTCTGGGAGTGCTAAATAACTATTTAATTTTCCTGTATCATTTTTAAAGATATATCCAATCTCCGCAGGGAAAATAGGTTGACCATTTTTTCCTTGATAGGGTTGGGTAAATTGTACCGTTCTTAATAATGGATTCTTATTAGGGTTTAATTTGGAGGTATCTAGTTTAGCTGTAGAGTTGGAATCTTTAATTCCATTTAAACTTGCTTCAATAGCCTTGTCTGCTGCAACGATTCCATTTTGAAAATCTTTATTTTCAAAAGTATATACTTCAAAAAATTGCAAATTGGCGGTAGATTGTAAATAGGAACGAACACGTTCTTTATCGGTTACGCCCGCCAGTTCAATATTGATAATGCCTTTGTTGGCATCTGGATTAATATTTGGAGAAGCTAATCCAAAGCGATCAATACGAGTTCTTAAAATTCTATAAGTATTATTAAAGGCTTGAGTTGCTTGTCCTTTTAAATAGGTAACCACTACTTCATTAGAAGCATCAATTTTTAATTTCCCATTGCTTCGGGTAGCAAAAATAGGGGCTAATTTACCTGTAGGGTTTAAGCTGCTGTATTCATCTCTAAATAAAGAAATTAAATCAGCATTGCTATTGGCCTTTTTTGTCACAGCATTATTCAAAGCGGTATTAAATGTTGGGTCTTTGGTGTAGTTGGCTAATGATTTAATTAGACCATCTAATCCCACTTCCATAGTAACACTCATACCTCCTTGTAAATCAAGGCCTAGCATCAATTCTCTTTCTTTGGCAGTACCATAAGTGACCAAGCCAAATGCTAATTTGGTATCCTTGGTGCTATCCAATAACCTCTTATAATAAACTTTTTGAATATCACTTAAGCTATCCTTGTATAATAATTGTTCTTCTTTGTTAGCAGGGTAAACTTGCTCGGCTTTTGGGAACTTTTTTATCCATGAATTGGCTTTGGCTTCCATTGCTTTTTCATGGTTTCTTACAAACAATGTAAATGACAATTGATAAAGACAAATTAAAATAAGCGCAAATGTAAAAAAACGAACTAATCCTTTGAGTTGCATAATAGTGTGGTTAACTGATTTTTAGTCGGCAAATATAATGGAAAGAGGTCAAAATTAAGGCTAAAAAGCCATTATTTTCCTAGTTCAAAATGATATCAAAATATAGAGGAGAATTGGCTGGAATTAAACCTCTAGCTTGGGTTCCATAAGCTAATGAAGAAGGAATTAAAATTTTAATATGCCCTCCTTTTCCAATATTGGGAACAACAATTTGCCATCCTACTATTAAACTACTTAAATCAAAGTAAATGGTTCCAGCATCAAATTGAGTGCCATTTAATAATTTACCTGTATAAGTGATTGATAATGATTCACATAGAGTTACTTTAGTACTTGCCCCTGGAGTAATAATTTGATATAATACACCGCTCGAATCTACTGTATAATTGATATTGTTTGCTGTACAATAAGCAATCATTGCAGTTCTTTGAGCTGCATTGACATCTTTAGTATAATTAACCTTGGTAGGACAATTTATAGTGACAGTATTTTCCGATGTCAGCTTATTACATGCGCTAATTAGAAAAATAGCCAAAAAGGTGCAAAAAAGGGCAATTATTGCCAATAATGGAGTGTTTTTTGTGATTTTTCGGGTAAAATGGGTCATTTTTTGTTTTTTAAATGTTTGATTTCATGGAACCTTTGTTCATTCATTTCAAAGGTAAATTGTTGATAGATCCAGCCAAAACCAAAGGAGATGATAACAATGGCAATTATCATCCAAATTCCATTGCCACTTCTATTAGCAATCATATTGGCTCTTTCATACCAGCCCAGTTCAGAAATGCCCAAAATGAGTATTCCAAACAGTAAACTCATACTTAACCCCTTTAAAAAAGGTTTTCGTTTAAAATGGGGAAGTAATCTGTCTTTTTCCCATTGCTGGTAAAATTTTTCTTCTTCAGCATCTATCATTTTACAAATTTATGCAATGCAAGTTAATTTAGGCATTCAATGCTTACTTTTAATTTAGAATACATTTAATAAAAACCAATAATTGGAAGCTTATGAAAACCTTAATTCAAAAATGGGGCATCGCCCTTTATATTTTAGTACTGTCGGTTCATTTATATGCGCAAGTACTTGGGGAGCCTTTTAAAATAGTACAAGTAGTTACTAAAGTGATGTTATTACCTATTTTAATTTTATTCTTAGCCATGCAAGATACCCATGAGCAAACCCCTAAAGGAAAATGGTTGGTATTGGTTGGATTAGTAGGTTCTGTAGCAGGGGATGCCTTTTTATTAGCTGATAATTATTTTATTCCAGGTATGATTGCTTTTATGGTGACCCATATTTTTAATATTATTTTTTTTAATTCATTAAATGGTATAGGGCAAACAAAGTCAAAAAAGTTCAAGGCTTTTAGTGCAATCTTAGCTGGTTTTTGTGTGTTAATATTTTATCAACTAAAAGATTCAATGGGCGTTTTGATTTATCCTGTTTTAGTTTATATGGCATTGATTTGTAGCGCTGCATTAATGGCTATTCATGCAAGCGGAAATTTAAAAGCTTCTATTATTTCAAAACTATTTTGGTTTCCAGGGATGTTGTTTTTTATTACTTCAGATGCTGTATTGGCTTTTAATAAATTTAGTTGGGAAAAAACAAGCCCGATACCCTATATTGGTTTAGTAACCATGCTTACTTATGGCATTGCGCAACTTTTATTAGTGAAAGGGTTTCAATTGTATTTTACTTCAAAGACTGCTGATAAAGGGTAGCATTCGCCTCTTTCATTTTTAAAAAAGTATAATCTGATTTAAAATATAAATTGCATAAAAAAACCTTCCTCGATAAATCGGGAAGGTTTTTTTATTGCTTGATGCGAAAAATCGCGGTCAATATTAGTAACCCATACCACCCATGTCAGGACCATGTCCTCCACCTTGTGGAGCTGCTGCTGGAGCTGGTTTGTCAGCTATTACACACTCTGTTGTTAACAACATAGAGGCAATAGAAGCTGCATTCTCTAAAGCAACTCTTGTTACTTTAGTAGGATCGATAACACCTGCTTTGAATAAGTTTTCGAATACTTCTGTTCTTGCATTAAATCCGAAGTCATCTTTACCTTCTTTGATTCTTTGAACAACAATAGAACCTTCGATACCACTATTCTTAACAATTTGACGAAGCGGTTCTTCAATCGCACGACGTACGATTTGGATACCTGTATTTTCATCTTCGTTAGCACCTTTTAATTTTTCTAAACTTGCCACTGCACGAATGTAAGCAACGCCACCACCTGGCACGATTCCTTCTTCCACTGCAGCTCGAGTTGCATGTAAAGCATCGTCAACACGATCTTTCTTTTCTTTCATTTCAGTTTCAGTAGCTGCACCAACATACAATACGGCTACACCGCCACTTAACTTCGCTAAACGCTCTTGTAATTTCTCACGATCGTAGTCAGAAGTTGTATTTTCAATTTGTGCTTTAATTTGATTGACACGAGCAGTGATATCTGCTTTTTTACCTTTACCACCTACGATAACGGTATTGTCTTTATCTATTGTTATAGAACTTGCTTGACCTAAATAAGTTAAGTCGGCATTCTCTAATTTAAAACCTTGCTCTTCGCTGATAACAGTTCCTGCAGTTAAAATTGCAAGATCAGTTAACATTTCTTTTCTACGATCACCAAAGCCTGGCGCTTTAACAGCGGCTACTTTAATAGTGCCACGTAATTTGTTTACTACTAAGGTTGCCATTGCTTCCCCTTCTAAATCTTCAGCAATAATTACTAATGGACGACTTGTTTGAGCAACTTTCTCTAAAATATGTAAGATGTCTTTCATTGCTGAAATTTTCTTATCATAAATTAAGATGTATGGATTTTGCATTTCTGCTTCCATCTTTTCGCTATTGGTAACGAAGTAAGGAGAAACATATCCACGGTCAAATTGCATACCTTCTACTACATCCACTGTAGTATCAGTACCTTTTGCTTCTTCCACTGTAATAACACCTTCTTTACCCACTTTGCTCATGGCAAGTGCAATTAACTTACCAATTTCATTATCGTTGTTCGCAGAAATAGAAGCTACTTGCTCAATCTTTTTAGCGTCGTTACCAACTGCTTGAGATTGTGCTTTTAAACTTGCTACTACTTTTTCAACAGCTTTATCAATACCGCGTTTCAAATCCATTGGATTTGCACCAGCAGTAACGTTTCTTAAACCTTCTCCAATGATAGCTTGCGCTAAAACAGTAGCAGTAGTAGTACCATCACCAGCTTGATCAGCTGTTTTGCTTGCTACTTCTTTAACCATTTGAGCACCTATATTTTCGATAGGATCTTCTAAGTCAATTTCTTTTGCAACAGAAACACCATCTTTTGTAATAGAAGGTGAACCAAATTTCTTTTCAATTACTACGTTACGACCTTTTGGTCCTAAGGTAACTTTTACGGCGTTGGCTAAAGTGTCAACCCCTTTTTTCATTTTATTTCTCGCTTCTAAGTCGAAAAAAATCATTTTAGACATATAAACTTATTTTATTTCGTTAATTAATAATTCAGATTTCAACAATTAAACAATTGCCAAAATATCGCTTTCACGCATGATCAATAAATCTTGACCTTCAATTTGAATTTCTGTTCCTGCGTACTTTCCGTATAAAACGGTGTCGCCCACTTTAACAGTAACAGGTTCGTCTTTCTTACCTGTTCCAGCTGCTAATACTACACCACGTTGTGGTTTTTCTTTAGCTGTATCAGGAATGATGATTCCACCAGCTGTTTTTTCTTCTGCAGCGGCAGGCTTAACAATCACTCTGTCATGTAGAGGAGTAATGTTTAATTTCTTAGCCATACTTTATCGTTTTTTAGTTTATTAATAAATATTATAATTCCATTACATCGATAACCGTGCCACTGAAATTTTTACAGCCACAATAGGTCAAATTTTCAGTTTACTGGTTTTTTCAGCGTAAGGGAAGCAAATCTATGCCTAAAATTGCATGATTTGCAAAGGTTTATAGTAAAAAATGGCAGTTTTTACCAATTATTTGGATAGATTTGCAGCCGCTTAGCTCTTATACATATGATGAACCGAAGAAATATTAGAATTAAAGTAATGCAGGTCTTGTATATGGTGGAAAACCAAAATCAAGGCAGTCCTAATGCTTTACTCCAAAAGGAATTTGACAAAACACGTAATTTGTTTGTATTCCTAGTTCATTTGCTACACCAAGTAGCTTTGTATGCCGAAGTAGAATCTCAACAAAGATCTTCCAAAAATTTACCCGATCAAGCCGATTTGTCGGTGAATATAAAAGTGGCCGGCAATAGCATTGTTTGGCAAACCATTGAATCTGAATCCTTTAAAAAGGCAATCGCTTTAGTTAAGCCTCAGCAATGGTTAGAAGGGGATTTGGTGAAGTCTATTTTTAGAAACTTGTCCGACTCAGCCCTTTATAAAACTTATATTTTAGAAGAAAGCAGAGACAAGGCAAAAGAAAAGGAAATTCTCAAATTCATATTTGGCAGCCTAATTATAGAGTCGGAAACGGTCCTTGAATACATTGATGAACATTTTAGCAATTGGGAAGACGAGGGGGATATGATGATAGGCTTTGTATTGAATTATTTACAAAAACCTGGTTCTATTGATTTTATGGATTTAGTGGGTAGCGAAAAAATGAAATTTGCCAACGACTTATTGCAAACAGCAATTGATAAAAAAGGATATACAGAAGAAGTCATCAAGCCAAAGTTGAACAATTGGGAAATGGAACGTATCGCCGTGATAGACATGATATTACTTCGTTTGGGCGTTTGTGAGTTGCTGTATTTTGATACCATCCCCACTAAAGTAACCATTAACGAATACATTGATTTAGCCAAAGAATATAGTACCGAACAAAGCGGTCATTTTGTAAATGGAATTTTAGATAACATTCACAAGGAATTAATAGCCTCCGGTAAAATTCAAAAAATTAGTCATAAAGTAAAAGAAGTAAAAAAATAAGTACTCAAATTCGGTAAACAGGTTAAGGGGTTTAGTATTATATTTGCATCAACAGTTTTCAATGAAGTATTTTTGAAAACGAATAAAAAATAAAAATAAACAATCAAATAAATTCAAATGACACAAATTTTATTACAAGCTCCTCAAGGTGGTGGTACTTTTCAATTGGTAATGTTAGGCGGTATCATAGTCGTATTCTGGTTTTTTATGATTCGCCCACAAGCAAAAAAAGCAAAGGAGCAAAAGAAGTTCATTGATACCATGCAAAAAGGAGATAAAGTGGTTACTATTGCTGGTATACATGGTGTAATTAATAAAGTGAACGAAGACAATACCATTCAATTGGAAGTAAGCCCAGGAAGCTACTTGAAAATTGAAAGATCTTCTATTAGCTTAGAGTGGTCACAAGCAATTAACAAATAAAACATTTGTTTAAATAAAATTAGAATCCGAAATTGAGGTAACTCATTTCGGATTTTTTGTTTCATTATGGCAGCAATTATCGGATTAACAGGAGGTATTGGGGCGGGAAAAACAACCGTTGCGCAGGTGTTTAAAACCTTGGGCATCCCTGTGTTTAATGCGGATGAAGTAGCGAAAGAATTAATGCAAACCAGTCCGGTAATAAAAAAACAACTCCTTACAACTTTTGGTGAGAAAGTTTACACTGCTACTGGTGAATTAGATAAAACTTATTTAGCGGGCATTGTTTTTAAAGATGCCTATCAATTAGAATTATTAAATGCAATTGTACACCCTGTAACCATTCAGGCAGCCAAAGATTGGGCGGCAATGCAAACCACACCTTATGTTATTAAAGAAGCTGCATTAATTTTTGAATCGGCTGCAGCTGAAGGCTTAACTGGGGTGATTGGAGTTTCGGCTCCTGTTAATTTACGCATTCAAAGAGTGATGCAGCGTGATGCTTGTACTAAAATAGAAGTGGAACAAAGAATGCGCCATCAAATAAGCGATTCTATTAAATTAAAATTATGTGATTGGGTCATTGAAAATAATGATCAAGATTTAGTCATTCCTCAGGTACTAAAAATTCAGGAAGCTATT
>CANHOY010000051.1 GCA_947462495.1 Bacteroidota bacterium | reverse complement strand
CTTTTGTATTTTCTGAATTTCTGTTTCTTCTAAATTTTCAAGAGAGGAATTCTCTTTTTTAATGATAAGATCAAAATCTAATTCGGCAATAGCTTCATTATTAGTAACGTAATTGGTCATTTCTTCATTTGGAATTTCTTGAATGGAAACAGTGGTGAGTGGTTCCATTTTCATAGTTGTATTATTAAACATATAGGCCCCAACAATTAATATAATAAAACTAGCGGCTACTGCCATTTTTGCATAGTGGTTAATGAAAAATATTTTTACGGCAGATGAATTGGTAGTTTTATTTTTTTCTAATTGTATGCGTTTCATTATTTGATCGGGGAAGGTTTCAAAATAATTAAAAGGCGCATCTGTATTGGTTAAGTTAAACCGGTTTAAATGATCTTTTTTAACAATCGATTCTACCCATTGTTGGTCTTGTTCTAATGAGTCCTTTTCCTTTAAATGTTCCATAGTTTTAATTTGATAGTCAATAGGTGATTAAGTTTAAAGCTTTTTTACAAATTTTTCAATTTTTTTTACTGCTTGATGAAAATTGGCTTTAGCCCCACCCACCGTGGTACCCATTATTCCAGCAATTTTCTCATATTCGTAACCGTCAAAGTACCTTAGCATAAATACAATCCTTTGTTTTTCAGGGAGTTGTTTAATTGCGCTTTCTAGAGCTATTTGAATTTCGGTAGTTTTAGGCTCATCGGAGCTGCCTGAAACGTTTTCATAAGTAAATAAATCATCATTTGACAATCTGGTGCTTTGCTTTTTTTGTTTCTGTAAATAATTTAAGGTTTCATTGTAAGCGATTCGGAATATCCAAGTACTAAACTCGCTTTCCATTTTAAAGCCGTCTAATTTATTCCATACTTTAATCCATACCAGTTGTGCAATATCATCGGCATCGGCGTGTTCCAAAACCATTCTTTTAATTTGATAATAAACCTTTTGCTGATGCTTACGCAATAATTGGGTAAACACCACTTCTTTATTGAGTGATTGTTGAAATTGAATAATAAGTTCTTGGTCACTTGCCATACAATGCTAATTTAGACTATTGTTGGTTAGAAATCCTACATTTTTACCAACTACCTTAATTGGCATTTGTTTAGGCTTTATCTTTAAGGAGAAAATTAAAATTAATTTATTATATAAAAATGAAAAAACTTTTACTATCCACTTGTTTTTTATGGTCTTTGTTTTTTTTGAATGCACAAAGCCATCTTTACTTTCCAACAGCATCTAACTGGGAAAAAAAATCTCCAGCATTTTATCATATCGATACGCTTAAGTTACAAGAGGCCATTGACTTTGCTATTAATAATGAAACAAAATTGTCTAAAAATTTATGGCTTTCTCAAGCGCTCCAATTTGGGAAAGAACCTTTTTCTGACCCAGTTGGACCTATGTCTAGTCGAGGTCCTGCTGCTGGTATCATTGTATATAAAGGGTATATCATTGCAGAATGGGGTAATCCAAATAGTGTTGAAATGTCTAATAGTGTTACAAAGAGCTTCTTATCAACAGTGGTAGGCTTAGCCTTTCAAAAAGGGTTGATTAATTCCTTAAATGATAAAGTGTATACCTATTTGCCACCTATTGAATTAGCGAATAATGTAGAAAAGGGTGATCAAAATCCGATCACTCAAAGCTCATTTATTTATCCATTTGAAACAGAGCATAATAGAAAAATTAGTTGGGATCATATGTTAAGACAAACAAGTGATTGGGAAGGTACTTTATGGGGTAAACCAGATTGGGCAGATAGGCCTTCGGACAAACCTAATGAGTGGTTAACTAGAAAACGTAACGAACCAGGCACTACTTATAAATACAATGATACCAGAGTCAATGCATTGGCTTTGGCTGCTACTGCCGTTTGGCATCAACCATTACCACAAGTACTTAGAGATAATATTATGAACCCAATTGGAGCTTCAAGTACTTGGTTGTGGACGGGTTATAAAAATTCATGGATTGTATTAGATGGTCAAATGATGCAATCGGTTAGTGGGGGCGGTCATTATGGAGGGGGGCTATTTATCAATGCTTATGATATGGCAAGGTTTGGATTATTGACTTTAAGAAAAGGCAACTGGAATGGTAAGCAATTAATAGCCGAAGAGTGGTTCAAAAATGCTACTACACCCACTGCTGCCAATGAAGGGTATGGTTTTATGAATTACTTTTTAAATACTAACAAAAAATTATATCCATCAGCTCCTATAAATGCTTATGCGCATATAGGTAATGGGACAAACATGATTTATGTAGATGGAGAAAATGAACTTGTGGCGGTAGTAAGATGGATAAATGATAAAGCTTCGGATGAATTTCTAAAAAAATTGCTAAGCGCTTTACCTAAATAATAATAAAGTTATAAAAATAACAAAGCCATCACTTTTAAGGATGGCTTTGTTATTTAGTAACTAGTAGTATTTATGCCTCCTTTTTAGAAGCAAGTAGCTTATGATAACTGGTATAGGAAATGAGTAATAAAATAAAAAATACAATAGCCATAATATTATTGGACATAGGGTCCTTAACGGAAATATGCGCATTCAATGCAGTTAAATACATAATTCCAAACCCAACATAGGCCCATTCTTTAAATCGAGCAGGTACGGCAGGAATAATTAATAACAAGAGCCCAACTAGCTGTCCAATACTTACTTCTAGTCCAAGGTAACGAGGAATACCTAAATGGGTAGCTCCATCAATGGCCATTTTAGAATTCATAAAAATGGCTGTTGAGGCAAATAAACAAATGATGCTGGTGGTAATCCAATAAATAATTTTCGTTTTTTTCATTAATAATTTTTTATAATATTAGTAAAAATATTTTAAATACTTTCAAATTCTCCTCTACTTGTATTTTTTTTGACCTTGTCCGCTTCAAATATTTTCCCATTCATGGCAATAAAAACGCCTATAGGTAATACTTGCACAAAGGCAAGGGCACTACCTAAATTAAATAATCCATCAGAGCTACCAAATTTATAGGGCACCATAGCGCCAGTCAAAATGATGGTTTTATTGGGGCAGTGCTTGGCTAAATAGGAAGCAGTAATTGTCATGGTGTCGGTGCCATGGGTAATTAATATTTTATTTTCATTGGCCTCATTACAAGCAGCTGCAATTAATTCTCTATCGGACTCTTCAAAGTCTAAGCTATCTTTTAACATTAAAGTATGAATGGATAAGTCTAAACGACTTCTGCCTAGCGTGAGCATTTCAAATAAATGGGTTTCGTTAAAATACAAAGTCCCATTTAATTCATTGTATTCTTTATCAAAAGTGCCACCAGTTATAAAAACTTTTATTTCCGATTGCATAGCAATTTAATTTTAATAATTATCATCATTGATTTCAATCCAGTAACCATCTGGATCTTGTAACCATATTTGATGTACGCCGTCAATTCTAGTAGTAATGGAATTCTTTTTCCCATTGACATCTTCATAGGGCCAGTTGATTCCTTTTAATTTTTCTATAAATCCATTAAAATCGGGTTCTGTAAAACAGGTATGTTGATTTTTATAATATTCTTTTTTTTCATTGGCTCCTTGAATTACATGTAACATAACATGATCGGCAGTTTTATACCAAATATGCTTACCATCATGAAATGGTTCAGGTATGGAATCTATTCCAATTATTTTGCTATAAAAATTTCCAGTTTTATCTATATCCATGACATAAATAGCAGTATGGTTAATATGTACTTTTGTATTTTTTTCTTGTGCAATTAAATGGATGGAAAAAAACAAGCAAAAAAAGGAATATACAATTTTCATAGAAATTTTCATTTATCATCCTAAGATACTACAAACAAATCTTAGAATTGAATTATTTTATCAATGCCCTGGAGGAAATTCAAACATATCTTGTCTATCCAAATTTCTATTATCTGAAAATGCTTTTGGTTGTGCAAGCTTTCTCGTTGTTTTTAAACTTTGTAATGTAGTATTAGATTTATAGGCAACTGGACCAATAATATTTAAAGCCGCATTCAATAGGGTTTCGTTAGGATCTCCTAATAACTTATAGGGTAGGACATTGTCATTTATTTGATAATTAGGAAGAAATCCATTAACGGTTCCATAATCGGATTGGTCTAAAGAGTTCGTAATTTTAAAAGCTATAGGTTGAAGGCCATAGTTCCATCTCTTTTTTTCATCTGTAATGGTAAAAGAACCTACATTTTTTCCATAAGTATGTTCACCTACAAGGATGACTTCCATAAAAGGTTTTAAATTATTGATGATTAACTCACTCGCCGATGCGGTACTATTAGAAGTCAGAATAAATACTCTATTTAAATTACCTATATTATTTGCTTCGTTCTGAAATTTTGTAATAAAGGAGGTTTTGTCATTTTGTTTTGTAAGGTATTCTGTATACAAGGTATTATATACTTTTTTATTCATTATATTATTTTCTCTAGCGCCAATGTCTTTTACCATTAAGTTCGTAAGCAGGTTGGAGGAACTTACATAACCTCCTCCATTGTAGCGCAAGTCAACAATTAATTCATTGACTCCTTTTGATTTAAAACGTGCAAATATGGCCCTTAAGCTATCGTCAAAACTAGAAAGAAATTGAGTATAAGAGAAGTACCCTACTTTTTTGCCGGACCAATTAATGACTGTGTCAATTAAAATAGGGTTGGTTTGTAGTTCTACCTTGGTGAGCTTTAAATTTTTATCAATTACATTAAAAGTATTGTTTGAAAATAGTCCAAAGCCTAATGTCAAAGTTTCATTTTGTAAAATAGTGCTGTAATTTCTTGCATTAACTGTTTGACCATCTACGTTCAAAATAATATCTCCTCTTTTGATACCACTTTGTTCAGCGGGGCTTCCCTTTAAAACATAGGCAACAACCAAGGCAATATCGCCATCGGGTTTAGCATTGTCAACGAGGAAGGCGTTAATTTTCATTCCTAAAATTTTATTGATCCCATTAAGTTGATTGATTAAATTACTGGAGCTACTATCAATCCATGAAAATCGATCTGTATTGCCATAATCATATAAAATAGAAGTAAAATACTTCATCGGGTCTATATTAACATTTGTAGAAGACAAAGTGGGCATTTTTGTAGACCAGAAATAGTAGTTGCTCATAGTTTGATGTATCCAAGTATTCACAGTAGCATTGGTCACTACAGGAGGGGTAGTAGTTGTCGTCGTTTCCGTTACGTCTTTTTTACAAGCAAATAATAGGGTTGAAACTAATAAAGTAAAAATTATTTTTTTAAAATTCATAGTAATTATTTCTTGGGATAAATTTAATAAAAAATTAGTTTCATTTCATTTTTAATATTTTCAGCTTACTTAATGGGGAACTTTTTGAAAGGCCAGTTAAAAAGCTTAATTTTACCACTTCTATTTGCCAGGGGCCCTTCAATTGAACATTATGAAAAAATATTTATTTTTACTTATATATACTTTAGTCCTAAATAGTCTATTTGGCCAAGAAACAAATAAATATACCCAATCCATAAATGATTGGCATGCTAAAAGACAAAGTGATTTAAAACAACCCAATGGATGGTTAAATTTAGAGGGCCTTTTTTGGCTACATAAAGGGGTAAATACATTTGGAAAAGGAAAACGAAATGATAGTCAATACAATAATCAAGCGTTCCCCGATTATTTAGGTGATTTTATTTATGAAGGTGATTCTGTTTTGTGGGTGAATAAGAACAATAACAGGATTAAAATTAATAGCATAGAAGTAAAAGGGGCAGAACCTACTCTTGTATTTAACGATAAGGTTGCTAAGACGATGGATTGGTCTCATTTTAGATGGGTTGTTATTAAACGAGAAGACAAAGTTGGTATAAGATTTAGAAATCTGCAAGCTGAAGCTGTAAAGAAATTTAAAGGAATCGATCGCTTTGCTGTTGACTCCAATTGGCGTTTAAAAGCAGTATTGGTGCAACCTGCTCAAAGTTTATTAATGATCACCAATGTATTAGGCCAATCTACGGCACAAAAAAATGCAGGTCGATTATTGTTTACAATTAATAATAAAGAATATACTTTAGATGTCATAGACGAGGGAGGCCCCAATTTATTCATTGTTTTTGGTGATGAAACTGCAGGTAAAACTACCTACGGGGCAGGCCGATTCATTGATATTCCTAAGCCAGATGCCAATGGAAATACAGAAATAGATTTTAATAAAGCCTACAATCCCCCTTGTGCATTTACTGCATTTGCTACCTGCCCTTTGCCTCCACCACAAAATAGAATGAAAGTGAGTATTACTGCAGGAGAAAAAAATTATGGCCATCACTAGGTAGACCATTAACTTTGGTTTGAAATGGACAATCATCAATTTACATTCGAAACTATTGCTGTCATAGGATTAGGGTATGTGGGCTTGCCATTAGCAGTGGAATTGGGTAAAAAATACAAAGTCATTGGCTTTGATATTGATGCTAGTAGAATTGAAGCTTTAACAAGAGGTGTGGATGATACCTTACAATGTACTACTGAAGAAATTAAAGCCGCCAATCAACTTATTTTTAGCAATACATTAAATGACATACAACACTGTACTGTCTTTATTGTCACAGTACCTACACCCGTTGATGCACTAAAACAACCGGACCTTAGTCCTTTATTAAAAGCCACTGAGATGGTAGGCACTCTTTTAAAAAAAGGGGATTTAGTTATTTATGAGAGTACTGTTTATCCAGGTTGTACAGAAGAAGATTGTGTTCCAGTTTTAGAAAAAGCTAGTACTTTAAAATTCAATCAAGATTTTTTTTGTGGCTATTCTCCTGAAAGAATTAATCCAGGAGATAAAATTAATACCCTTACAAAAATTATAAAAGTGACTTCGGGCTCTACGCCCGAAATAGCCAATAAGGTGGATGCTTTGTATGCAAGTATCATTATAGCGGGTACCCATCAAGCACCCAGTATAAAAGTAGCGGAAGCCGCTAAGTCTATCGAGAATGCCCAAAGAGATATTAATATTTCCTTTGTCAATGAATTGGCGCTCATTTTTGATAAAATGAATATTGATACACAGGATGTTTTAGCTGCAGCAGCAACGAAGTGGAATTTCTTACCATTCAAGCCTGGTTTAGTGGGTGGCCATTGCATTGGAGTGGATCCTTATTATTTAGCGTATAAAGCCACTAGTTTAGGCTATCATCCACAGGTTATTTTATCGGGTCGTCATGTAAATGATCAAATGAGTTCGTTTGTAACTAATAAAATTATAGAACTATTAATAGCCCATAAAGTTGCCATAAAAGGAGCGAGGGTTTTATTGCTGGGTGTTACTTTCAAAGAAAATTGCCCAGACATTAGAAACTCTAAGGTTTTTGAAATTTATGATTTATTAGAAAAGCAAGGACTACAAGTATATGCATTTGATCCTTTTGCCAATGCGAATGAAGTACTTGAAAAGCATCAAATAAAATTAATCCATGAGTTAACTACTTATGACGCTATTGTATTAACCGTAGCGCACGACTTTTTTAAGTCATTGAATTATGCGAGTTTGAAAAAATCCAGTGATACGGTTATCTATGATACGAAGGCTGTTTTAGATAAAAGTATTATTACCGCTCGTCTTTAATTACAAAGCAGCAATTTATTTAAAAGTTAATTTAATTTATTGAGGATGGTAACTGCGTTCTGCCTTTCTTAATACTTCCTCTTTATCCAAAGTCATTTTTTTTACTTCTTGTGCTTGATACATAGCTCTTTGATCGGCGAAATGTGGACTCCCTTTTACGGAGCTCGCACCAAAAGTATTCACCGTTTCAATGAGCGGTAGGCTCCCATCTTTAGGGAAGCGAACAAATCCAATATAAGCATCTCCGCTATTCATTTTACGTTGTGCTTTACCAAAAGGTGAAGTTTGTACAGCAGCTAAAACATCGGGCATGCCGCTTTGTGGCCAGTTTTCATCACCTCTCACCAAACGTTGCATTTCTCCTAAAGTAACATCTAGGCGTTGGTAATTTTTTATTAAGAATTGATAGATGTATTCAAAAGTAGCTACCGCTTCTACGGTAGTCAAATTTTCATTCTTATGATCTGCCATTATTTTAGGGATATAATAATAGGCTAAATTATATATGAGTGCTCCATTACTTTCGGCAATGGCTTGATGGTCCCATTTTTTTAAACTTACAATCAGGGGCGCTAGCTGCGGGTACTTATTTTCATCCAACATAAATAAAGTATCTGCAGTATAACCATAAGGGTATAAAATTTTAGCAGGAAGTTGTCGATCAAATTTAATACGCTTTAAATCGGCGTAACTAAACTTATCTAATTGGTCAATTAAATCTTTTGCACGACGACTTCGGTTGTTATGGACTAATTCATATCCATCGTAAGCATCAAATTTTGTTGGGTTTAAATTTTCATTTTCTGCAGTGGCTAAAAATGGAGAATGATTGGTATTGTATAAGTAACCGCTTTTTGGATTTAAGTATTGAGGTAATTCGCTTAAAGGTTTAAACTTTGTCCAAAGGGTTGCACGTGTATTTCCTGGTAAGGTAGTATTCCAATGGTAATTGGTATCTGTATTGCGATAGGGCATTTTCCCATTGGAAATATAAAAAATAGTATCTCTTTTATCTGCATATACTATATTAAACATAGGGAGGTGATTCTGTGTTAAAGCGGCTTTGAATTGTGTAAAATTTTGCGCTTTATTCATCGCATACCATTGTTGTAAAGCACCCGCATCCATCAAGGAAGGCAAACGCATCGAAAAGTATTCGCCACTAGGTGTAGCTGCAGTTGGTCCGTAGATAGAAGTATAAGCCGTTTTGTAAATAGGAAACGGAATACCTTTGATACTTAATTTTATTTTTCTTTTTTCAAGCATTAGCCATTCACCATCCACTTTATATTGTCCTGGATGTTGCTTATCGGTTTGTAATTGATAGACATCAATTTTATCTTGTAAGTTCACCGTATGTGCCCAAGCCAAGTTAGGGGTGACACCATGAAATATCAATGGGGCACCTGGAAACAAGCCTCCTAAAATATTCCAGCCTTCTTCACTTTGTAATTGTGCTTCATAAAAAGCGGTAGCGCCTTCGATGGGTTGATGCGCATTGATGAGTAACATATTTTCACCAGAAGCCGATTTACTGGAATGTACTGCAATAGAGTTGCTGCCTTCTCCTGTAAAACCAGGTAATGCCGGAATGGTACCATTTAAAATTTTTGGTAAGGCTTTGTCTACGCCACAAAATACAGCTACTGAAAAAACGGTGGCCGATAAATATTCTTCAATGCTAATTGGAAATACATTTTTATTAAGTATATCTTTTGGATGTGCTTTTGCATAAGCTTCTAAACCCAACAAATACCCTCTTACTAATTGTAAAAAAGCTGGATCCAATTGATCTATTTGTAGCATCACGGTAGCCTTGGTATTGAGTAAGCCCACAACATAATCTATAGGCGCTCCCTTCTTACCTAAATAAGTTGCTAACTTACCTTTACCAGTAAGCATCAGTGTTTGTATGGTGGTAAAATCGTCTTCAGCATGTGCCCAAGCCAAACCATAGGCTACTTCAGGGTCCGTGGGGGCAAAAATATGAGGTACTCCATAAGTATCACGTGCTATGGTAATTTT
>CANHOY010000050.1 GCA_947462495.1 Bacteroidota bacterium | reverse complement strand
TGCAAAACCTGCTGCTTTTAATTCTTTAATGGCCTGCGCTTTACTCATTTTATGAATGCTTTTAATGGGTACATTTGGATCTTCTGACCTAAATTCTACAAGCACTAATTTACCGCCAGGTTTTAATGCAGCTCGCATCGATAAAGCCATTTCATAAGGATAAGCAAATTCATGGTATACGTCTACTAACAACATCATATCAACGGTATTTTCTGGTAAAGACACTTCTTGTTCTGCACTCAATACAGGTATTAAACGTGATAATTTTTCCTGCTTGATTCTTTCATTTAAGTAGGCAATCATTTCTGGCTCAACGTCTACTGCAAAAACCTTACCAATTCCAACCATTTTTGAAAGTAATGAACTATGGTAGCCACTACCCGCTCCTATATCTGCAATAACCATACCTGGTTTTACGGCTAAATTTTTTAATAATAAAGAGGTATTTTCTTCCATTTCTCTTTCATCCCTTTCAAGCCAATCTATTCCGTAATGACTCATTACTTGTGCAATTTGTCTGCCCATGTACCACTTATTAATACCGTTTGGGTCCCCAGTCCTTATTTTATAAGGATCTTGACCCAATGAAAACAAGGAGAGCGATAAAAAAGCAAAAAGAAGTATACATGATTTTAATGTATGCATGGATATATTTAGATTTTTTTGATGCTACGAATTACTAAGTCATAAGATTGAATAACGAAGTTAATTCTATTTGTAAGATTTTGTATACCCTTATGAAATAACAGTTATTTTTGTGTAATCTATTTTCAATTGTATTTACAGATCTATTCGAAATAATTTAAAAACTTTGTATAAAATTAATTAACAAATACTCTTTTTGCCCATAAATTCCAATTATAAATCATTGACTTGTACCGTTTTGAATATTTTTTAGAGAGGTTATTTTGTTCTATCCTATCATTTTTTAAATTGAATAATTCCCAATCATTATTGAAAATTTTTGTAATCTTCCAATCGCCATCACGCATTCCACTATTTTTTTCATGCTCCCAGAAGGTGGGCTTTTTTTTCTCCCAACTATTGTCCCCCATTATCAGCTTAGCAAAACTCTCTCCTTCCAAAGGATAAATTAAACTACCATTATAAATTTTGGGATATATCGTACTTGTTAAATCGATTAAAGTTGGCATGATATCGATAATATGAGAAACGTTCGTCAAAATGGAACCATTCATTTTTGTTGGTATACCATTTGGCCAATTTATAATTAAAGGAGTAGCAATTCCCCCTTCTTGAATATAGTGCTTGTAAAGCTTGAATGGAGTATTTGAAAGGTTAGCCCAGCCAATGCCATAACTTTGATATGAATCATCTCCGCCGGGCAAAACACCAGCATCATTGCCATAAATCACTTTCTTTCCCTCTTTTGTGGTACTCGGACCATATTCCTTTACCCAACTCATATCTTTCCCTAAAAACTCAGCACAAGCCCCATTGTCAGAAAGAAATATAATTATTGTATTATTTAATTGATCAGCATTCTCAAGCGATCGTAAAACTTTTCCGATACCAATATCCATTCTCTCTATCATAGCTGCATACACTTCCATTTTTCTTTCTTCATTTTTTTTATCTTCCACCGAATTCCAGTCTATCACATTCACATCCCTTTCACTTAATTTGACACCCGAATCAATTAATCCAATTTTTTGCATACGTGTAAGCCTTTGTTCTCTTAGCGTATCCCACCCATTTGAAAATTTACCATAATACTTTTTTACATCATTTTCTGGGGCGTGCAAGGGCCAGTGAGGTGCTGTAAAAGCTAAATAACCAAAAAAAGGATTTTTCATAGTATGGCTAGTTATAAAACTTGCCATACTATCTGAAATAGCATCCGTAAAATAATAATCATCTGAAATTTTAGCTGGAGTGTTATTGTAAGTAAGTGTTCCAGGATTATAATAACTTCCAGCCCCAGTAATGATACCATAAAACTTATCAAATCCTCTTTGTAAAGGCCAATTGTGTATATCAGAAGTATCTGTAGATTGTGAAATATGCCATTTACCAGCCATGAAAGTTTCATAACCAGAATTTTTTAAAACTTCCCCTATTGTTATACAATTTTTATTTAAATCACCAGCATATCCTGGACTGCCTGGTTGAGATGGACCAACCATAGAACCAATACCGGTTTGATGAGCATATAATCCAGTAAGTAATGTAGCTCGAGTAGGGCAACATCTTGCCCCGTTATAAAACTGGGAAAACCTCAAACCATTTGCAGCAAGTTTATTAAGATTTGGTGTATTTATTTCCCCACCATAACATCCTAAATCAGAATATCCCATATCATCAGCAAGTATTAAAATTATATTTGGAGTAGCATTTTTTAGGACGTTAGTATCGTTTAATAAATTATTATCTAAATATTTAATTAAGTTTTGCTTCATCGGAAATTGACAATCGGTAGTCTCTTTATTTTTAAAACTAAATAGTGGAATGGTGTAGACTAGCACCAATAACAAAAAAAGATTACTATTTTTCGAGTATACATTCGTCATGGATAATAATTGCATTATTAAATGTAATTTATTGTATTGGTAAAAGTCAAAACCTAACGCTAAACTTCACTCAATAACAACAAAGGACCCACTATTTAACGTAAGTCCTTGATTTTGATATAGCGAGACCGGGATTTGAAACCGGAACCTCAGGATATTATTTTAACTGTGTCAATAAATTTGTGACCGACGTTTTGATGTCCGTCATGTCGCCGTTGGTTAGTGAGCTTCCAATGCCAATACCAACAACTCCCGCCTTAAACCAACCCAATGCATTGTTAAGACTGATATCTCCCACAGCAATGAATTTAACGTTATTAAATGGACCCAGGAGCGCTTTAAAATAGTCTAAACCCAATGCCCCAGCTGGAAATATTTTAATGAAATCAGCGCCATGTTCCACGGCTTCCGCTATTTCAGAAGGTGTCATTGCACCCATGAGGACCGGTATGTTCGATTGGTGCGCTATAGAAATTATGTCAACATTTGTATTGGGTGTTACAAGGAATTGTGCGTTACAACTAATAGCTTTTTGGGCCAGCCTGGCATTTGTTATAGTTCCTGCCCCAATTATTGCAGCCGGAAATTTTTCACGGGCCTTTAATATCTCTTCCGCAAAACCTGGTGTGTTACTTGTAATTTCAAGTACATTGATCCCGGCATCAACTAAACGTTCCAAAACAGGCGCTACTTTTAACTGGTCGTCCAGCCGAATTATGGCCATGATTTTTTCCGATTCAATATTGGTTACGATTTCACTTCTCATCTTATTACATGTCCTAAGGTTTTGCCTTCCATTATTGATATTATTTCTTTTTCACTACTGGTATGGTGATCGCCTTTGATGGTGTGTTTCAATGCAAAGGCCGCAGCAGCAAATTGTACAGATTTTTCGTAATCCCATTTTTTTTCCAACGCATGTAAAAGCCCTGCAGCAAAGGCATCTCCTGTACCAAACCTGTCAAGGATGTCAACGAAATAAGCAGTGGAATAAAAAAAATCATTTTCTACTTTCAGCATCGCCGAGAGAATATTCCTGGATGCCGATTCGTGCTCCCTGAGTGTAAAAGCAAGCATCCCAATATGAAATTCCCGATTTGTAAATTCCATTGCCTCAGCGGTGCGTTCCGCTTCTGTGTCGCCCTTAAAACTAACTCCATAAACATCGGACATTGCTCCTTGGTTACCACACAGCAGGTCAGTGTGTTGAAGTATTTCAGTAAAAATATCTCTTGCCTTTTCTCTATTCTTCCATAAAGCTCTTCTGAAATTAAAGTCAAAACACACTTTCACTCCTATTTTTTTTGCCGTTGATGCCAACAATATTGTTTCTTTTGCACATTGCTCAGACAATGCCGGCGTTATTCCTGAAATAAAGACCCAGGATGAACCATTCAGGATATCATTCCAATTAAACTCACCGGCATTAATTTCACTGATCGCTGATCCTGCCCGGTCATATATCACTTCCGAAGGCCTGATTGACGAACCTGTTTCAATAAAGTAAGCACCCATACGTGACCCTCCACAGATTATTGAATTTGTATCGATGCCAAACGAATTGAGCGACCTGATTGCCGATTTACCCAAGTGATTTTGCGGCAATTTCGTTATAAACTTAACCCTGTTTCCCAAAAAGGAAAGCGAGCTCGCCACATTAGATTCTGAGCCTGCGAAGCTTACTGCAAATTCGTTTGCATCCCATATTTTCCCGGCATGCCCGGAGGGGGTTAACCTCAACATGATCTCACCAAAAGTGACAAAACTCATAAGTAAAGTTTAGAATATTAATTTTTAATCTTTGACTATAAAGTTACTTAAAATAATGTGTTTTATAATGTTGTTTTCATGACACTAAAAGGACCCACGATTTAACGGGATGGCGTTGGTTTGTAGTGAGTTACTTTTTGGTAAAATCGAATTCAACCGATTTAACCCGAATTCAGGGGGTGTTTTCCTTACGCAAGGAATATTTTTACCAACCTATATATTTTGGAGGGTGTATTGTAATTAATCTAAGATAATCTATTAATTGTCCAAAATGGTAAGCTTGATTATCTTGTATTAAATTTAAAAATTGATATTTATTCAATTAATATATCTTTCAACTTTTTTCTTTGAATTTTTTTGATAGCTGACTCAATAGATTTTTCAGGTTCTATGATATTATATTCACCCCAAAAATCTACGTCTGCATAGTTTGGAAATTTATCAGACATAATTACATAGGGGCTCAATTTTTGAGTGTTTATTTGCGCTTTGCTGTCTTGATTTTTCCAATTAGTATTAACTAATTCAAAAGTAGTATTATAGGTAGTATTAAAAATCCATTTTTTCCAATTTATTTTAAATGTAATATCTCCACGAGAATAAGAAAAAATCCATTTATTATTTTGTTGTCGGTAATCAACCTGATAGCTAACTTCTGTTGGGTAGATTACAACTCCGTTTGGTTTTTTACGTGTAAAAATTAGTCCTGCTTTGACTCTATTTTCAACATTAAGTTGAAAGGTTGCACTTATGATAGCAAAACTTTTTGCATCGATAAATAATTTTCCGCTATAGAGGGGATCAGGGTCTTCAATGGATAACTTTTGTTTAAAAGAGATAATCAAGACCTGCTTATCATTAATTTGGGTAATATCCTCAAAGTGAAAATTATACAATTCAAATACATTTTGTGAAAATATACTACTTGGATCTTTTATTAAATCAATAGATAAGGCTGAAAAAAGACCTCCTTCTAATTTAAAGTTTACAGTATCTAATTTAGTGTAATCAGCATTTTTTCTACCCTTTAAAATATTGACTTGGTCTTGTACATCTGATGAAAATGGCATTTTTTGAATATCAACAATAGATTCTAAAACTGAGACATAAGTACGTCTTTTTTTTATTGATTCTCTGTAAAAACCAACCATTAGAATGGAGCTATCTCCATAATTTTTAGAACGATTATTGAGTACATTTGAAAATATTTTATTGGCATCCATCGCATTAACAACTACTTCTTTGAGTAGAACATTGATAGGTTCTAAATACAATAAATTTTTTTCTTGCTTCAATTCTTTGATTGAAATAACTTTATCCTTATACCCTAAAAATGAAATTACAAGATTTGCATCTTGTCTATCTATAGGCATTTTGATTAAAAAATTTCCTTCACTATTACTGATGGTAGAAATGTTTGATCCAGAAACTGTAATACTTGCAAAAGTTAATTCATTCTTTGTTTTACTATCCAAAATAGTTCCTTTAAAATATTTAAATGAACTAGAATCTGTATTGTTTATAGGATTTATTTGTGCCTCTGATTGTATAAAAACAAGAAAAAAGAAAAACAATCCCATTATGCGTCTAAAATAAAATAGGTAAGATTTCATTTTTTTCATACAACTAAAAATTTAATCATATTAACATTAATATTCTATTAAAGTTAATCAATTTATAAGAATACAAATAGGTCTTCATGCAGGAATAAACTCACAAAAAAAAACAAAGGACACACGATTTAATGTTAGTCCTTAATTTTAAAAGTAGCGAGCCCGAGATTTAAATCCGGGACCTCTAGGTTATGTAGATTTTTTGATAAATTGAAAACGTTGAATTTTAATGAGTTATGTTTTCACAAAACCGAAATGAACCGATTTTAGGGGGTTTTCCTCACAAAGAGTTAGATTATAAAACTATATACTTATTTAATAATTGAACCAAAGTATTGGCTTGTTGAACACCAGGCTGTCTCCATTTAATTTCTCCCTTTGAAAAAATTGCAAGCGTTGGCACACTAGATACATTTAACTCTGAAGCAAGTTTTTGATTTTTATCTACATCAATTTTTATAATACGAACCTTACCCCCTAACTTATCTCTAACTTGTTCTAAAATGGGAGGCATCATTTTACAGGGACCACACCACTCAGCAAAAAAGTCCACTAAGACGGGTATATCACCATTAATGATTGTTTCAAATGTTTCAGGACTGGACATGTTCTTTATTTTATTTCGGTAAAATCAATATGTTTAACATCTTCCACCAATACCTCTTTAGACTTATAACTTGGCGTATAGGCGCATCCATTGTATCCACAACCAATTTTATACCTTGCAGCAATTATTGCATAAATAGCCAAGAATAAGCCAAATATACCCGACATGTAATCATTTTGTACGTATCCTGTATAACACATTGCTATACTTAGCAGTAGTCTAAATGTTAATGTATAATCTATTTTAGAAAGTAATTTTCTCATGTTTAGTATTTTTACAAAATTAAATCAATGAAAACTACCTATTTGTGACAATTATTACATTCCTTCAAATAGCCTATATTCACTGAAGAATTTAACTTTATATGTTATCAAAAGAAACCCTTACAAAACTATTCCCCGATTGGGAGGATGGCTTATACGACGCCATACTCAATGTGGCAGAATTAAAAGAAGCAAAAGCAGGTACTACTTTATTAAAAATGGGGCAGAATATAAAATCTGCTATGTTGGTGGTAGAAGGAACCATTAAATTATATCAGGAAGACGAGACCGGCGGCGAATATTTTATGTACCATTTAAATCCAGGAGAAGCATGTGCCGTCACTTTGGTATGCAACTATCATCATGAGCAAAGCCAGGTCTTAGCCAAGGCGGTGACTGATATACAATACTTGGCCATCCCTATAGAATTTATGGAAAAATGGTTGAACGAATTTAAAAGTTGGCATTATTTTGTAATTAAGACCTACCGTAGTAGGTATGAAGAACTTTTAAAAACAATTCATGAAATAGCATTTAAAAATATGGATGAGCGTTTAGAATTTTATATTCTAAAATTTGTGAAACAATTCGGCGCTATTGTGAATTTAACCCATCAGGATATTGCCAACGATTTAAATACCTCAAGAGAAGTAATTAGTCGCCTATTAAAGAAAATGGAGCATAACGGCTGGATTATAATGAACCGAAACTCTTTTGACTGGATCAAAAAATAATACATTGTAGTGTGATATATATCACCCAATTAAGTATGGGGGTAATGTACTTTTGTACAAGTAAAATATATCACTATGCAAAATGTAATAAAATCCATTAAGGAAAAAAAGGGAACTTTACTAGATGTTAGAAGCCCAATGGAATTTGAAGAAAACCATATTCCAGGTGCTATCAATATCCCTTTAGATATTATTGAATCCAATATGAAGCAAATCTCAGCAATGCAAAAGCCAATTATTGTCTATTGCTTAAGTGGAGGACGTAGCTCAATGGCTACTGGTATCTTACAACAGAATGGTATCCAAGACATTTATAATGGAGGAGGAATTTTTAGCTTAAATAACATCATAAACAATAATTAATATGTTTAGCTTTTTCAAAAAACTATTTGGCCCTGGAACTGACTTTAAAGCACTCAAAGAGGCAGGTGCCATTATTTTAGATGTTCGTTCTCCTCAAGAATTTGATAGAGGTAATATTAAGGGATCAAAAAATATTCCTGTAAATAATATTCAAAGAGAAATAACCAATATTAAAAAGTGGGATAAACCTGTGATTACGGTTTGTCAAAGTGGCGCTAGAAGTGGTATGGCTAAATCTGTATTAAAAGCTGCAGGAATCGAAGTGTATAATGGAGGTTCTTGGTTTGGACTTCAATCAAAACTTAGATAACTATGACTTTATTATTTCAAAAGTATAAAAGAGACTTAATAGGTATTACCCTTGGAGCGGTAGCTGGTTTCTTATATTGGAAATTTGTAGGTTGTACTAGTGGCACCTGCATGATTACTTCTAAGCCAATTAACAGTACCTTGTATGGTGCAGTAATGGGCTTTTTAGTAGCAGGAATATTTAAAAAAGACAAATAAATTTATTTCATCATCAAATTTTATATTATGAAAACAAATATGGGATCATTAGACAAAGCAATTAGAATTATTATAGCCATTACTTTTGCAATGCTTTATATTACTAAAACGGTAGAAGGTACAGCAGGTATTGTTTTACTCGTAGTAGGTGGTATTTTTTTATTAACGAGTATTGTTAGTTTTTGTCCTTTGTACAGTATTTTAGGTTTGAACACATGTTCAAAAAAGTAGCAAAATTGAATGTCCATTACGAAGGCATAGTATTGCATATTTCTACAACTAGCTATACTAATTTGTTTCTGTGCTTTTTAAGGAAAAAAATACAATGCCTAACCAAATTACAGAACTTGTCATGCTGATTGCACCTATCAATACTAAAATTGGAGGAAGCCCAAAATAGACTTCTGATAAAATTCCTAATGGCATTAAAAGCCCCCCAAGTGCTAACCATGAAATTTTATTAGATTGGTTTAACCGATTTGAAAATTGAATTAATAAAAACCCAATGATAATGTTCAAGACAGCGAATAAATTACCGTGTACATGAGCAAGTCGTGACTCAAAATGTTTTCCTATACTATATGAATTAACCCATTCTAGTTTATTAGGAGCAAAGTCTCTTAAATAGATTAATAAGAAACCATATATCATAAAGAACCCCATAGTCAAAAATCCAATTGCAATATTTTTCTTGCCTTCCATGTTGATTTGTTTTTGTGAATGAGCAAGCTACCTTTTAATTCATACGAATCTCCTGATATTCATCAGGTTTGAAATGATAATGGATACTATTAAAAAAGGAATATTCATAACTCAATCCTCACGTAGCAAAGGACCCGCGATTTAACGTAAGTTCTTGATTTTTATGTAGCAAGACCTGGATTTGAACCCGGGACCTCAGGGTTATGTTTTCACAAAACGGAAAACAACCGATTTGGACCAATTTCAGGGGGTGTTTTCCTCACACAGAGCTTATTGATTAAAAAGTAATTAAAGGCAATGTTATACCTTTAGTCAACCCCGAAGTATTTATAAAAAAACTTATGAGAAATAAAAGATACGTTTTAGCCTGCATGATTATTTTGTTTACAGTATTCTATTTTACTTTAGAAGCACAACAAAAAAATATCACTCATCGAACTAAATTTTCTGGTAAATGGGAAACCAAAGAGCCAATAAGTATAGGCGGAAATATTTTTTGCTCCTATTTGGAGGGTGATCGTATGAATTCAAAAACAATGAAAATAGCAGAG
>CANHOY010000049.1 GCA_947462495.1 Bacteroidota bacterium | reverse complement strand
TCAGCAAATTCTTCATACACTGCATTTTCAATGAGTGGGATATGTCCAAAAAAATCACCAGGTGATAAAAGCCCAGTAATTAATTCTTTTCCACCATCACTGGTTTTGTACACTTTAACTTTTCCTGTTTCTATATAGTAAAGTTTATTAGGGTGTTGTCCCTCAGAATATATAATTTGTTTTTTCTTATAATCGATCACATCATGTGCTTCCAGTGCCTTATGCATTTCATCCTTATTACCTAACTCAGAAATTATTTGGTACCATGCTTCAATGCCTCGGCCACCAGCATTTTGTTGAATTTTCACTTTTTCAATACGTGCGCGAATGGCATTGATTAATTCTGAGTCAGAAAAAGGTTTAGTTATGTAATCATCTGCACCCATTTCCATTCCTTTGCGTAAATCATTTCTTTCACTTTTGGCACTTAGGAAAATAAAAGGGATATGTTGCAAGTTGGTGTTTTTACTTAAAATTTGGAATACACCATAGCCATCTAAAACTGGCATCATGATATCACATACAATTAAGTCAGGAGGATTAGCCATAGCCATTTCTACACCAATTTTTCCGTTTTCAGCTGTGCTTACATTATAATTAGCCAGTGTTAAAATTTCGGCAGTATTTTCTCTTAATCCTTCGTTGTCTTCAATCAGTAAAATTTTTTCCATAATTAATATATTATTTATTCAAAATCATTTATAATTTTAGTAGGCAATTGTATTTCAAAAGTGCTCCCTTTTTCAAATACACTATGGTATTGTATAGTTCCTTTTAAAATTTCAATATATCTGCCTACTATATGCAGTCCAAGTCCAGTTCCTTGTATGTTAGTGACGTTAGTGGCTCTAAAAAATCTTTCAAATAAATGTACTTGGTCGCTTACTGGGATACCAATGCCTTTGTCTGTAATTTTAACTGTGGTGGTATTTTGAGTAACTTCTGTTTCAATTAAAATGATGGACTGCTCAGGTGAGAATTTAATAGCATTAGAAATAAGGTTAATCATTACATGCTTAAGCAAGTTGCTATCGGTATAGGTGTTAGCTAAACCTATATGTTTGTATTGAAAACTTTGGCCCAGTTTGAGTAAAACAGACATTTCGTTAATGATATCATTAAAAAATGCGTGAATGTTAAATTGTTCCGATTTTACATCCACTTTACCTTCTTCAATTTTTCCTAAAGACAGAAATTCATTTAAAATATCAGTCAGCGTTTTTACAGATGATTTAATTCGATCAATATGTTTGTCTCTTTTGTGTTGTTCTTCGGAAGTAAGGTATTTGGATAGTAAGGAGATGGAAGAAAGAATGGTACTTAAAGGGGTTCTGAATTCGTGAGAAGCCATAGAAACGAATCTTGATTTTAAATCATTTACTTCTTTTTCTTTTTCTAAGGACAGCGTCAATTCTTCTTTTGAAGCTTTTAATGCATTTAAGGTAGCTTGGAGTTCATTGGTTCTTGAATCAACGGTTGATTCTAAATTGGTATTTAGTTTTTTCATTTCTTCATTCACCAATTCCATTTCAGCTTGTTGGAGTATTATTTTCTCTTCACTTAATTTTCTTTTAGTAATATCAGCGATATAGGCGATAGCAAATTGTTCTTCGCCAGTTTTAAAATGCCCCAAACTAATTTCAACGGGGAACTCGGTACCATCCTTTTTTAATCCTGAAAGAGTCATACCTAATCCCATGGTTCTTGCCTTGGGTTTTTCTATATAGTGATCTCGATAGCCAACATGGTTATGATGATAACGTTGAGGGATTAATTGTTCCAGCAATTGTCCCACCATACTATCATTGCTATAGGCAAATAGGGTATTGGCATATTCATTCGCCATGATAATTACTCCATGCTTATCTACCACTATAATAGCCATGGAGGCCGAATTAAACAAAGCTTCAAATTTGTTATCGTTGTTGATAGAACTTGATTGTTTATTGGGCATAAAAGGTAAAAATATGATTATCCTCAAGTTACGATTTTTTTTACTATTTGACTGATATCTAATTAATTAGAAAAAAAATAGCCATTATTTGTTTCACTATTAAATATTATAATAATTAAATAATTAAACAGAAATCAATTTATAACATTATAAAAATATAAATATGAAATAATTGTAAGAAAATTATAAAATATTATATAATTTAGCATTTATAAACAACATATAAAAATATATAATATGTTGATATTTTGAATAAAAAATTGGTAATCAATTACTTAATAAAATGACAAAAAAATAGTACTTGAGTTTAATATTAAAAATTTAATAAAATTGACAAAATAGAATATAATTATACATATATAAATATTTACAATATAATCTAAATCATCACCTATGAAAAAAACAACCTCAACCTTTCTAGTCTTAATCTTAGCTATTAAATCAATGGCCCAAGTGGATAGTTCAAAAGCAGTAGCACCTGCTTCTAACAAATCAACCACGTTTACTTATTATGTTGATGGTTATTATAAAGGTGATTTTGCTGGTAAGCCAGAAAATAATAAAACAAGCTTTACCAATTCAAGTAATGCATTAAAATTAGGAATGGCTTCCTTTAAGGTAGATCAAGTGATGGGTAAATTTGCTGCAACTCTAGATTTAGGAGTTGGTAAAAGAGCAGAAGAGTTTTCTTATAACGACAAAGGAATCGCTACGGCATTCAAACAAGCTTTTGTAAGTTATGCTCCAAATTCAACTATCAAGTTTACTGCAGGTAAATGGGCTACCCATATTGGGGTTGAATTATTAGATGCTTATTCTAATAGAAACTATAGCATGAGTTATGGTTTTTCTTATGGACCGTTCTTTCATACAGGTATTAGAGCTGATGTTGCTTTAGGTGGTAAGTCTGCCATGATGATTGGAGTAGCTCAACCAACCGATTTTGTAAATTCTTCTTCCCCCGATAAAATGCTCATTGCACAATTTAGTACTGGAACAAAGGACGATAAGTTAAAAGCTTTTTTGAATTATCAAGGAGGCAAAGACAAATCACAATTTGATTTAGTATTAAATGGGGTGGTGACCAGTCAAATTGCTATCAATTATGATGGGACCGTTGCCAATATTGCAGGTGCTAACTGGAGCAGCAATGCAATTTATGTCAACTATGATCCAAGTTCAAAAATTGGATTTACTTGGAGATCAGAAATGTTTAATGATACAAAAAGTGCAGTAGGAATAGGGACTTCTATTTTTCAAAACACATTCTCTGCTAATATTCGCTTTGCAAAGTTAACCTTAATACCGGAATTAAGGTTTGACAATGCAAAGGATAAAATATTTTTAAATAATAATAACAATCTAAATCAATACGGAGGAAACTTCTTATTGGCTGTTGTATACAAATTTTAATGGATCCTATTTATTCTTGAGCGTTTTGTTTCTATTAGGCGCATAAGAATAGTTCCTACGTTTTTAAAAGTTCAAGGTTTATTGGTTTTAAGCAAGCAATCGTTACTCAGGGCCCCATTTCTATGGGGCCCTCTTTTTTTAATCTTTCCAACGCCATTCTCCAGCAATTTGTAATGGCTCTTTTAAATTATTTTTGATTAAGAAATTTTTAGTTTCTTCATCGGTGAAATGTTTTGATTTAATTTCAGCGGCGTCTGCAATGCCATATAATAACATCGAACCAAAGCGAACGGTATTTTTCATACCCTTTTCTTCTACTAGGCTAAATACATCGCAATCCGCATGGTAACAAGGTCCAGCATTTTTTGGAAGTCCACCCCCGGCTGCTCCGCCAGTAGGAACCCCTTGTAACATAAAGGGTTGGTTATCGCTGTGTAAGCCAGCGCCCACTCTAAACATATTGGTAAAGGAAGTATCGATTGAATGTGCAATGGCTCCAATACCAGTAATTAATTCTCTACTATCTTCTGAACTAGTTGAATATCCTTTAGGATCATTGGTCATATCATAATTGAGCATATATCTAATTTGGTCTATACTTTTATTTTTGATCGCATTATTTACATAAGCTCTTGAACCCAATAAGCCTTCTTCTTCTCCCATGAACATCACAAATTCTACTGTTCTTGCAGGGTTTAATTTTAATTTAATAAAAGTACGCGCCATATCTAAAACAGAGAAGGAACCAATGCCATTGTCCATTGCGCCTGTAGCTAAATCCCAGCTATCTAAGTGACCGCCAATAACAATTTTTTCATTGGGAATTGATTTTCCAATAATAGTAGCTACCACATTGCGCGCTTTAATCATTCCAGAAAAATTATTCATAGTAATATGACTAAATAATTTTCCATTGGTAAGTTGGTTTCTTAATGCAAGCCCATCTTCTTTACCTATACATATGGCAGGAATAGGAATTAATTTACCGGTAACTGATGCGGTTCCAGTTAATAGAACACCATTGTCTGCGGTATTAATAAGAATCATTCCTTTGGCACCATATTTGGTTGCCAATGCGGCTTTTTCTGAACGGTGTAGTGACGGTGTTCCTGCTTTTGAGTTAGGAAGTACCCCTAAATAGACTAAAGCTATTTTACCTTTAACTTTATCTGGGTTAGCTAAATAATCATCTTCAACACCATTACCTATATCTATTACTTCTAGGCTAACATCTGCTTTTACAGGAGAGTGTGCTAAGGTAACAGATTTAATAACTTTTTGATGTTGTAAGTCTGCTCCAATGGTTACATGAATTTTTCCTCTGCTCCAACTTTCTACTTCAAAGGGTTGAAAACGCAAATTAGTAAAGCCATAAGATTTCAATAAATCAAAAGCGTATTGTTCGGCTTTATTACCATTTGGAGAACCAGTTAATCGATGTCCTATGGTTTCAGATGCTATTTTAAGCGAATTGTACGCATTCGAATTGGTAGAAACTTCAGTGTTTATATTGTTGAAAATGGTATTCCAACTTGGGTTAATTTGGGCTTTTATACTGCCATTAACTAGAAGTAGAAGTATCCCAAGGGCAAAACTTGTGTTTTTCATATTGAGTTTAATTAGACTACTAATTTATCTTAAATAAATCAAATGGAGGACATATTCTTTACCAACGGTAGGGTAAATTGGAGATTAAATGGATGGGAAAAAAGCCAAATAGGTTGTACATTTAACAAGACAATTTTGTCAATCTAAGGTGCTTTACCAAGTACTTGCTAAAATCAAACTTTATGTTATTTATTCTTATTGGAATTATTTTATTTTTTGCAGCGAGATCTTTACAAAATCTTAATCTACCAGTGGCTATACCTACAGGCACTATTCGTAGCATTGGGTTAGTCGTAATCCTAATAGGAGTGCTTACTTCTTGTATCAAACAAATAGATGCTGGCGAAATAGGCGTAAAATCGATGTTTGGAAAAGTACAGGACGACGTCATTACTAGTGGGTTGAGTTTTGTAAATCCATTGGTTCAAGTGAATACCATTGATGTTAGAACACAAAACTATACCATGAGCGGTGTCCATTCCGAAGGGGAAATGGCTGGGGATGATGCCATTCGAGTGTTAACAGCAGATGGTTTAGAAGTGGTGATTGATTTAACTGTATTATACCGAGTTCAATCTTCTGAAGCGCCAAAAATTGTGAGAGAGATTGGCTATGATTTTAAAAATATTATCGTAAGACCTATTACTAGAACTAAGATAAGAGACAATGCGGTTTATTACACAGCAGTAGATTTATATTCATTGAAACGCGACGAGTTTCAAAGCAGAATATTTAAAACCATTGAAGAAAATTTAAAGATAAGAGGCCTGGTATTAGAACAATTGTTAGTAAGAAATATTGTTTTGCCAGCAACAGTAAAAGCGTCTATTGAAGATAAAATAAAAGCAGAGCAAGATGCACAAAAAATGCAGTTTGTGTTACAAAAAGAAAAGCAGGAAGCCGAGCGTAAAAGAGTGGAGGCGCAGGGTATAGCCGATTACCAAAAAATCATAAGTTCAGGATTGGGAGATAAGCAATTGCAATATGAGCAAATACAAGTAATGAAGGGCTTGATTACTTCACCTAATGCAAAAGTGATTATTATGGGTGGTGGCAAAACGCCGGTCATATTAGATACGAAGTCTAATTAAGGGTTTCTATATTTAAGGGCGCATTCATTATAGATATCTCTAAAAATGCCGCTAAAAAGTTATGAATGATAGGGAATTAAATAACAAAAGTAAAATTTAGCTATAAAATAAAGTAGGTATAATTTTTTTTTTGTACATTTCATAAAATTTAATAAAATAAAATAAGTTAAAATTAGCGTATGGAACATTTATTAGGGCCACTTGATTGGTTGTTTATCGTTTTATATTTGGCAGTTATTGCTGGAGTAGCAGTATGGTCGATTAAAAAAAGTAAAGAATCGCCATCTGATTATTTTTTAGCCAATCGAAATTTAGGTTGGTTTGTTATTGGGGCATCTATTTTGGCTTCCAATGTTGGTTCAGAGCATATAGTAGGGTTGGCTGGTACTGCTGCAAGTTCAGGATTGGTAATGGGGCATTATGAATTACACTCTTGGATTATTCTTACCTTGGGTTGGGTATTTGTCCCATTTTATATGAGAAGCATGGTGTATACTATGCCTGAATTTTTAGAAAGAAGATTCAACGCTAAATCGCGCATCCTTTTATCCATTATACAGTTGTTAAGTTATATTATTACTAAGGCATCGGTAACTATTTTTGCCGCAGCTACTGTAATTACTATATTTTTTCCAAGTGTAGATTTTTGGACTGCCGCTATTATATTAGTAATTATTACAGGGGTTTATACCGTATTTGGAGGATTACATGCAGTAATGTATACAGAAGCCATTCAAGCGGTGGTATTGTTAGCAGGATCTGCCATACTGATGTTCTATGGTTTGCATGAAGTAGGAGGATGGAACAGTTTAATGGCTTCTATTCCTAAAGAAAAACTAAACATGTTCCCTCCTTTAAGCGATCCTAATTTTCCATGGTTAGGTATATTACTTGCATCTCCTATTGTGGGGGTATGGTATTGGTGTACTGATCAGCATATTGTACAAAGATGTTTAGCGGGTCGTGATGAAAAACAAGCACGTCGTGGTACTATCTTAGCTGCCTATTTAAAACTATTGCCATTTTTCATTTTTTTAATTCCAGGATTAATTGCTTATTCACTTTCTCAACAAGGGAAATTAAATTTAGTAGATGCCAATCAGGCTTTTCCAACTTTAGTGCGTGATTTATTGCCAGCTGGCTTAAGAGGCTTATTAGCTGGTGGCTTATTGGCAGCATTGATGAGTTCTTTGGCTTCAGTATATAATGCATGTTCTACTTTATTTACTATGGATATTTATCAAAAAATAAAACCAGAAGCAAGCAATAAGGAATTGGTAAAAGTGGGTCGTATTACTACAGCCATTGTAGTGATTTTAGGAATGATATGGATACCACTAATGTCTAGAATTTCTGGAGTTTTATATCAATATTTACAAAGTGTACAATCATATTTAGCACCTCCTATTGCGGCAGTATTCTTATTAGGTGTTTTCTCCAAACGAATTAATTCAAAAGGAGCATTTACCGCTATGGTGGTTGGATTTTTAATTGGTATGTTGCGTATTCTTTTAGAGTTAAATAGAGATTCCTTATCAGGATTTGCTTTAACTTTTGCTACTATCAATTTCTTATATTTCTGTATCATTTTATTCTTGATTTCTATTGCTATATTAATCATAGTGAGTTTGTTTACAGAGAAGCCATCAGAAGAACAATTGAATGGTCTTACTTTTGCTACTACAGTAAGTGCAGATAAAGCTGCATCAAGAGCCAGCTGGAATGCAACTGATGTGTGGCTTTCTAGTATTGCTATTGTGCTAGTGGTAGGAATATTTATTTATTTCTCCCCATTGGGAATTGCTGGCTAATATAATTTTCTAATAGGCTTATTAATACCTTATTGAGTTGATACTCAATAAGGTATTTTTTTAACATATTTATTTAAAAAATATATCTTAACTTATATTCAAATTAAAATATGAAAAAAGCAATCATCTTTCTTTATTTTTTTTCAAGTTTTCAATTAGTAGCCCAAACCAATAAAATAGTGCTACCTGGTAAAACCTATAATTTTGAAATAAAAGATGGCACCAATAGAAGCGGTCGGTTAGATAGTGTCACAGCCGATTATTATTATTTTTACAATTCGGCTATGGGGCCTGATCGCATAAGAAAAATGGGAGTTTCTAAAATAAAAGAAATTCAATTAGCCAAGGATGGCACTTTTGCAAACCCTCACTACAGTAGGTATTTGTTTGGGCCTTCGGCTTTACCTCAAGCTAAAGGAGAGGTCTATTTCAATAATGTCGATTTTGAATACAATACTATACAAGTGGGAGTTACCGAAAATTTATCGGTAGGAGTAGGTGGCTTATTGTTAACTTCTTTATTTTCAGGCAATGCGGTATTGTTACCCAATTTTAAATATGCCATTAAAATTAATGAGCAATCCCATATAGCATTAGGTGGTTTGTTTTTATTTTTAAGTGGGAAAAGTTTTGGCTCTAATGAATCAGCGGCCTTGCCATTTATGGTGTATACCTATGGAAATGCTGAAAGAAATATAAGTGTTGGTGCAGGATGGGCACATGCAGGTAGGGGAGATTGGGCACCCAAGCCCACTGGTTATGTAGCAGGGATGAAAAGGTTTGCGCGCAATTGGGTATTCCAAGGGGAATCCTATCTATTAAGCAATAACACAGACAATACTATTTACATAGCCACCTTTAGAAATGTAAGACCCACTTCTAGTTGGGACTTTGGTGTAACACGCGTGAAATCTGGTACAGTTTCTTTCGCCATTCCTCTAATTGGGTATACCTTGAAGTTTTAATTAAATATATTAAGCTCGATAATGATCGGCTTTCCAATTTTTAATTAATGCTTTAATTTCTTTATTGGATAAATTTTCTGCAATGGCTTTAGCTGTTAATGCTACAAACTCTTCGTTAGAAGCAAAACGTAAAGCGATAACTTGTCCCATTCTCAATTCTTGTGGGAATACTTTTCCAGTGGCTAGATAGTATCTAAAATTTTCTTCGGCACGAATGGCTCTGTCTTGTGCTTTTAATGCAAAACCTCTTGCATACCAAGCTAATAATACAAGTATTACCGAAAGCAAACATAACATAGCCCCTAGGTATTTATTGTCAGCAGTGCTATTCACTAAAAAATTAATGGAGCCAATCAAAAAGAATAGAATAGCTGTAAGGGTTAAATAGTGATATCCAGGTACCATTTTTGCATGGTTTTTAAAATCTTGGTCTTGCATGAGGTTGTTTTTTATTATTACAAATCTAAGCTATGTATCAATACTATTTGATATAATTAGTACTTATTACATCTAAAGCATTTTCAAAATTCTAGTTCAAAGAAACGCTCTTTAAAAATTTAGTTTAAGAAAAAGGCCCTCGAGTATTCGGGGGCCTTTTATATTTAAAATGCAATAGATATTTTCTATTGAACTAACCAATCGGTATAACCGCCACTCATTGTGCCTAGTTTTGCTAACTCGTCAGAAACTGCTTTTGTTTTAGCATTGGCAGTTTTCCCTAAGGCAGAGGATGATCCATCTGAGTTGTAAAATTTATTTCTATCTGCTTCTGTTTTAAAAACAAATATAAAACTTAATTTATCTGCGCCATCACCTCTAAGATATTTCAATACATGTACATCAGCGTTTACAGCACTTGACATTATTGGAGCCCATTTATTCGATACAAAATCAACATATTGTTTCATGGTTGTTTT
>CANHOY010000048.1 GCA_947462495.1 Bacteroidota bacterium | reverse complement strand
TTGCGACACGACTGTTAAACTTAAATTAGATAAGAAACAGGGGTTTTTACAATTGCATTTTGACCTAGATGGCAAAATAGATTCCCTTTGTGATCGTTGTGGCAACCCCATAACCATTCAACTTTGGGATGAGTTTAACTTGATAGTTAAACTGGTCGATGACCCTATAGCTATGAACAGTCAGGAGGAAGATCCGGATATCTTTTACATTGATAAAGGCGAAAGCCATTTTTCAATTGCTAACTGGATTTTCGAATTCATCAATTTAAGTATTCCACTACAACATATTTGTAAGGAAAACGACAAAGGTGAATCTACCTGTAATCAAAAAGTACTCGAAACCTTAAAGAAGTTTAAGACCAACCAAATTGAAATTAATAACAAGAACATTTGGAAAGGATTAGAAAAATTTAAAGGGTTAGATGATCCAAAAGAAGCGACCAACAATTAGAAACGAACATTAAATAATAAATTTTAAAACATAAGAGATGCCTAATCCTAAACGCAGACACTCGCAACAACGTAGCGCTAAAAGAAGAACCCATTATGTAGCTCAAGAAGTTACATTAAGCAAAGATGGTACTACTGGAGAAATCCATGTACGTCATCGCGCCCACGTTCAAGAAGGTAAATTGTATTACAAAGGACTTTTAGTTAGCGAGAAAGCGCCACTAAAAGCTTAATTACCATTTAAGATGAATATTGGCATCGATATGATGGGTGGTGATTTTGCTCCACTAGAAGCCGTTAAAGGTGTACAACAATATCTATCGCAATCGGATAATCAACTATTTTGTATTGGTGATGAAACCCAGTTGAAGGATTTATTTCAACAACATGGGATTTCCTCACCATTTTTACATTTGGTACATGCCTCTGAAATTATTGGTTACCACGAACATCCTACTAAAGCATTAAAGGAAAAACCAAATTCATCCATCGCCATTGGTTTCAAACTATTGGCAGCTGGTGATATTGACGCCTTCCTAAGTGCAGGCAATACTGGCGCCATGCTAGTGGGGGCCATGTTTAGTATTAAACCAATTCAAGGTGTATTAAGACCCACCATTGCCTCTTTAATGCCTAAGTTAAAAGGTAAAACTGGATTGTTGGTAGATGTTGGATTTAATGCAGATTGTAAACCAGAACATTTGAATCAATTTGCCATATTAGGTAATTTGTATGCAAAACATATTTTAAATATCTCAGCCCCAAAAGTGGCTTTATTAAATGTGGGTGAAGAAGAAGGAAAAGGAAATATACTAGCACAAGCCACCTACCCCCTTTTAAAAGAAAATACAGCTATCCAATTTATAGGTAATGTTGAAGGAAGAGATGTATTTAATGACAAGGCAGACGTTATTGTTTGTGACGGTTTCACTGGGAATATACTTTTAAAAACAGCTGAAGCTATGTACGATGCAGCGGTTCATCAAAACTTACAAAACGATTCATTTTTTGGACGATACCACTTTGAAAATTATGGAGGAACTCCAGTATTAGGTATCAATAAGCCTGTAATTATTGGACATGGCATCAGCAATGCTAAAGCTTTTTTTAACATGATTTTACTTGCCGAAAAAATGATTGATACTAAATTCTGCGAAATCATTACTAGCAATTTTGAAAATTTATAAGCTTGCTTTTTAATTCTTTTTGATTTTTAAAAACGGAATTACTTTCTTACACTTTTCTTATTAATTACCTTAATTTTACTATTACAATAAATAGTACAACCTACATGTGGTTAAACAATATTATAGAAACAATTGGCAACACCCCTTTAATTAGATTAAATAAAATTACAGCTGCCATTCCAGCGACTATTTTAGCCAAGGTTGATTATTTTAATCCAGGTAATTCTATTAAAGATAGAATGGCACTTAAAATGGTAGAAGTAGCCGAAGCCGAAGGCAAATTAAAACCAGGAGGCACTATCATAGAATGTACCAGTGGGAATACAGGTATGGGATTAGCTTTAGTGGCCATTGTAAAAGGGTATAAATGTATTTTCACAACCACTGATAAGCAGAGTAAAGAAAAGATGGATATACTAAGAGCAGTAGGCGCAGAAGTAATTGTTTGTCCTACTAATGTAGCACCAGAAGATCCAAAAAGTTATTACTCTGTTGCTAGAAAGCTAGCTGCAGAAACGCCCAATTCTTTTTTCTTTAATCAATATGATAATTTAGCAAACCGTCAAGCTCATTATGAAAGTACTGGGCCTGAAATTTGGAATCAAACCGAAGGAAAAATAACCCATTTGGTTTGTACAGCTGGTACAGGGGGCACAATTACAGGTACAGCTACTTATTTAAAAGAACAAAATCCAAAAATAAAAGTATGGGCCATTGATCCAATTGGTTCTTTATTGACTCATTACTTTGAAACAGGCATTGAAGATCACACTTATGTGCAGCCTTATATTGCAGAAGGGTTTGGTGAAGATTTTATTCCAAAAAATTATGACATGTCTGTGATTGATCATTTTGAACAAGTAGCAGATAAAGAGGGCGCTGTAATGACCCGTCGATTGGCTAAGGAAGAAGGTTTATTTTGTGGTTATAGCGCTGGAAGTTGTTTACAAGGTTTACTTCAGCTTAAAGAGCAATTAAAGCCATCAGATCTGGTAGTTTGTATATTCCACGATCATGGTAGCAGGTATGTAGGAAAGGTATTCAACGACGATTGGATGAAAAGTAAAGGATTCCTCTAATCACTTCATTTCCAACCTAAAATGTGTGTATCCCATAAGTTTTTGGGGATTATTTTTACATACTTAAAGCCATCAGGCTAACATTCGTTTGGGGCATAAATTGTATATTTGCAACTTAATATTTAAACTATGAGTAAGTACCGAGCAGGCGTTTTATTTGGCAAAGAACTTGAAACATTATACAATGATGCAAAGAACAATAAATTTGCTATTCCAGCAGTAAATACGACAGGAACCGACACCATCAATGCGGCTATTGAAACAGCTGCTAAAGTGAACTCTCCTATTATTATTCAATTTTCAAATGGGGGTGCTCAATTCATTGCTGGCAAGGGAATGCCTAATGATAATTTACAAGCCAATATTCAAGGAGCAATTGCAGGTGCCTTACACGTTCATCAAGTAGCTCAATTTTACAATGTGCCTGTTGTTCTTCATACCGATCACGCCTCCAAAAAATGGTTGCCTTGGATTAGTGCTTTAATTGATGCGGGTGAGCAATTTAAAAAAGAAAAAGGGCAACCTTTATTTAGTTCACATATGTTGGATTTGTCAGAAGAAAGTTTGGAAGAAAATATTCAAACTTCTGTTGAATTTTATAAAAGAATGGCGCCATTGGGCATGAGTATCGAAATTGAATTGGGTGTAACTGGTGGTGAGGAAGATGGAGTAGACAATAGTAATGTTGATAATGATAAGTTGTATACACAACCAGAACATGTTGAATACGCCTATACTGAGTTAAGTAAAGTGGGGAATTTATTTACAGTGGCAGCTGCTTTTGGAAATGTACATGGTGTTTACAAACCAGGTAATGTTGAATTAAGACCTGATATTTTAAACAATAGTCAAGTGCATATTCAGAAAAAATTAAACACTGCAGAAAAGCCAGTGTATTTTGTTTTCCATGGCGGATCAGGTTCCCCTCAAAATCAAATTAGAGAAGCCATTGGTTATGGTGCAATAAAAATGAATTTAGATACCGATTTACAATGGGCATTCTGGGAAGGGATTTTAAGTTATTATAAAAAAAATGAAGCCTTTTTACAAGCTCAATTAGGTAATCCAGAAGGGGCAGATAAACCAAATAAAAAATATTATGACCCAAGAGTTTGGTTAAGAAAAGGGGAAGAATCATTTATTAAACGCCTTGAAACCGCTTTTGATGACCTAAACTGCATTGGAAGAAACGCTTAAACAAAATTTTAACACAGTCGCCCTCCTACATAAAAAGGGTGACTGTTTATTTTTTATAACTTCATGTAAGATTAAACGATTGCTTAACTATGAAAAATAGAGAAGAAGATATTGAAGTCAACTTAACAGGGGAAGAAACCACTGCTTCAGAAGCAAGTAAATCGAGATGGTTTAAAAGAAAAAGAAAAGGGATTACCACTTCTACAGCAGATAAAAAAGAAACCCCTGAAGGACTTTGGACTAAATGCCCATCTTGCAATCATATTTGTACTAGTTCTGAATTAAAAGAAAACTTATTTATTTGTGGCAAATGTAATTTTCATCACCGTATTGGGAGTGATGAATATTTTGATATATTATTTGACGAGAGTAATTTCACCGAACTTTTTGATACGATAAAAAGTAAAGACGCCCTTAATTTTACCGATTTAAAAAACTATCAAAAACGTTTAGATGAAATTCATGCAAAAACCGATTTGAAAGATTCTATGCGCGTTGCAGTGGGCAAAGTTAACGGAGAAGAAATAGTCGTTGCTTGTATGGACTTTGAATTTATTGGAGGATCATTAGGCAGTGTGATGGGGGAAAAATTTAGTAGAGCTGTAGATTACTGTATACAACATCAACTACCCTATTTAGTAATAAGTAAAAGTGGTGGGGCTAGAATGATGGAAAGTGCATTTAGCTTGATGCAATTAGCAAAAACAAGTGGTAAATTATCTCAATTAAGTGATGCCAAACTCCCTTTCATTTCTATGCTTACCGATCCAACCTTTGGTGGTATTTCGGCTAGTTTTGGAATGTTAGGAGATATCAATATAGCAGAGCCCGGAGCCTTAATAGGTTTTGCTGGTCCTAGAGTTATTAAAGAAACCATTAAAAAAGACTTGCCAGCTGGATTCCAAAGAAGTGAATTTTTATTAGAACATGGCTTCTTGGACTTTATAGTGGATAGAAAAGAATTAAAAAATAAATTATCAGAAGTGGCGTTTCTATTTAGAAACTAATCCATTTAGGAAGTCAATATTTAATCCTATTTTTGTTTCCCGGCACTAGATCAGTTCCGGGATTTTTTATGGCTAAATCGAAAGCAGTTCAAGTAAAAGAATTAAACAATAGGCAAGCCTATTTTAATTACCACATAGAAGATAAATATGAGGCAGGCATCGTATTGCTTGGAACGGAAGTAAAATCGATCAGGGAAGGCAAGGTAAGCTTCAATGATTCATTCTGTATGTTTGATAAAGGAGAACTTTGGGTGAGAGGTTTATTCATTAACGCTTATTCCCATGGCAATGCCAACAACCATATTGAAGTGCATGATCGCAAATTACTATTACAAAAAAGAGAGCTTGAAAAGTTAGAAACAAAAGTGAAAGAAAAAGGCTATTCCATTATTCCTTTAAGAATATTCTTTAATGAAAAACGATTTGCTAAAGTAGAGATTGGCGTAGGCAAGGGTAAAAAAGAGTTTGATAAACGAGAAACCATCAAAACCCGCGACGTTGACAAAGAGATTAAACGTTTACTTAAGCGTTAAAGCTGGAAGATTATTTAACGTTCATTAAAATTACAAGACTATTTATTTGAAAAAGAATACATGCTATGCCGAGCGAACATTGTGAGCGTAGCGATCTGAGAGCAGAGGTATAGGTGTTTATTCTTTTAAATAATCAAGATAAGTACCTCCTGTTAAATATACTATTGATACTTTGTCTTAGGGCCTTCCTCCCCTTTTAATTGTTCGGCAATGGCATCTGGATGTGGACGGTGAGTGGTAGCAAAAGCGATCCCTAATAAGACTGCAAATGTCCCAAAAGACCAGGCCAATTCATTAGGTAGTAACCAATACCCCCATAGTTGTTTTACAGCCGCTTTTTGTGGATGGCTAAGCTCATACACTACTTCAATTTGGGTACCAATTTTAGACCGATAATCATTGGAATTTAGCTTTATTTGAAAAGGTTTACCAAACTCATTGTATTTAGCAACAATGCTATCCCCTTGTTGTGTCACGATGGCTGGGGCAGTTTCACTATCAAAGTAGTCAGGTTCTCTACTAAAAGGCAAGTACAGTAAAAAACAGGTTAAAAATAATATGATAGAAGATTTGATCAAATGAGAAAAAATTAAAACTTAAAAAAATGGGAAGCTTCTATTAAAAGCTTCCCATAATTATTATTCTAAAGTAATTGAAATATAAATTTTTTAATTACTTAAACTTCTAAAATCCACTGGCACCAATTTACTTACCCCAGGTTCTTGCATGGTTACACCATAAATAACATCTACTGCACTCATAGTTTGTTTATTGTGGGTTACAATGATAAACTGTGAGTTATCGCTAAATTTCTGAATCATTTGTGTAAACTTACCTACGTTGGCATCATCCAAAGGTGCATCTACCTCATCTAATATACAGAATGGGGCTGGTTTGATTAAATAGATCGCGAACAACATCGCCGTAGCAGTTAATGTACGTTCTCCACCACTTAATTGACTAATAGATGATGGTTTTTTACCTTTAGGTCGGGCTACAATTTCTACAGCAGTTTCGGCTAAATTATCAGGATCTACTAAAATTAAGTCACAAGAATCTTCTTCTGTGAATAAGGCTTTAAATACTTTTTGGAAGTTTTCTCTTGCTTGATTATAAGTTTCTAAGAACGCTTTATTAGCTGTTGCTTCTACTTCTTGAATGGTCAACATTAAACTTTCCTTAGCAGTGACTAAATCATTCTTTTGGTCTAAGATAAAGTCATAACGTTTTTTCATCTCGGTATAAGCTTCAATAGCAGTTGGGTTTACTTCGCCCATATTCTCCAAACGTTTCTTCATCCTATCCGCACTTGCTTGTAATTCCTCTAAAGTAATTTCTGTAGTTCTGCCATCTTCTAATATTTCTTCCAGCTCTACTTTAAATTCAACATTCAATCGCTCTTTCATTCCAGACAACTGTAATTTTAAATTATTAAGCTTGTCTTTTATTTCATTAATTAGCTGATCTACTAATTCTTTTGACTTAATCTGTAATCTTAAAGCACTTTCCTTCTCCTGTAAATTATTTCTTAAATTATAATAGGATTGATCGGCTTCATTTAATTTCGATTCCTCTTCCTCTTTATTTTTAATTAAATTCACCAGCTCTAATTCTAGTTGAGCCAACTGAGCTTTACTTTCAACAATGGCTGCACTCGCTTCTGTAAGCTGCGAACTATTAGCTTGAATTTGTGCATGTAAATCATTCAATTGATTTTCTTTAAACAATACTTCTTGTTGTAAAGCTTCAATTTTACTATGCTGTTTGGTTAATTGCAAATTCATTTCATTGAATTCGCCCGAAGCCAAGTGATAGGCTTGCTCCGCTGCTTGATAAGCCAATTCAATATCGCCTAATTGAGCTTGCGTGCTATGCAAAGAAATATTCAATGCTTCTAAGGCAATTCTTGTATCTGCAATAGCGGCGTGCTCCTCATTGATCTTAATAGAAAACTCTTCCAATTTAGCAATGGCCGAAGTTTGTGCAGCATGTAAGTTTTCCAATCTATTCTTATTGGCAAACACTTCATTGATTAAAGTATTAACAGATTGTTCGGTAGAACGAATTTCATTTTCCTTTAATAATTCATTAAACTGTAAAACTGAATTATGTTGATTTTGAATAGTCGATTTCAATTCATTCACTACTTTTTCTTGCGCTTGAATATCTTCTAATAATTTTTCCAAGTTTTTAGCGCGCCCAATTTTCTTACCCTCAAATAGGCCTACGCTTCCACCCGTTAAAGTATATTTTCCTCTTACATACTTACCGGTTTTTTCTAAAATGATACCAGCATAATTGCCTTCCAAAGCTTGTTCATTTTCCGCTATAAATACATTCCCTAATAAATGATTGGCTAATGCACTGTATTTAGCATCTACTTCAATAACAGATAGTGCTGCGATAGTATTGGCAGGTGCCGATTCCGCTTTTGCCCCATTGAGCTGATCCAATAAGAAGAAATTTGCCTTTCCTTTTTTATTGTCATCCAATAACTGAATGGCTTGCATCCCTTCTTTTAAATTATTAACAACATAATAATTTAAGTAAGGCTCTAATACATTTTCAACAGCCGTACGATAAGCTTCTTGCACATATAAAATGTCAGATAAAATAGGCGCTTCATGATTCCATCCCGTATTCTTATGTAAGAATTTTACACTTTCAGGATACCCTTCCATGTTATCCACTAAACTCTTTAATAAATCATATTCATTCTTTTTGGCATCCAATTTTCTAGTTTGTTCTGCCAATTCAGATCTTAATATTTCTAATTGTTCTTGAGTTTCAAAAATACTCGCTTTAGCTTTTTCATGTTGAATTTGCAAAGCAGACAAATGTTCTTTGCCGTTGGTTAACTCAATTTCCTTAGCAGCTAATTGTTGTGTTAAGTCTTGAATTTGTCCTACTCTATGCCCTTGCTCTTCTTCTAATTGTTGATGACTTCTTTGTACGTTTTGAATAGAGGTATCAGATACGGCTACCTTTTTTTCTGCATCAAATTGATTTCTTTGTATTTGTTGATATTGTTGACGCAGTTGGTCTAATACCAATCTTTGATCATCAAATTGAGTTCTCTTATTAGTTAATTCTGTTTGCGATTGGTCTACTCTCAATTTAAAGTCTTGGTATATCTTCTCCTCATCAATCACTTGCAATTTGGTATACTCAATAGAATCTCCAATCGTTTTTAATTGCCCTTCTGCTCTTAATAAAAACTCTTGTAAATTAGCTTCTTTGTCATTTAAGTAATCTAAACGTTGTGCAGCTAAATTTTTATCATTCTCCTTTGTGCGCAATAATTGTAATTTATCATTGAACTCATGTTGCATCGCTTGCAAATGCTTTTCTTTTTCAATAAATACAACTCGCTCTTGTTCTAAGGATGCTTCTTCTAAGGCTATGGAAGCTTCTAATTGAAACTTCTTATCGGTTTGTTCTTCTTGTTGATCATTTAATTCTTTATAGCTGATGTTAAAGCCCTCCAATGAAGCTTTAGCCAACTCAATAGCAGTGTCTTTGTAATCTTTTTTGATTTCAAAATACTTCTCTGCTTTTTTAGCTTGATTCTCTAATGTCTTGAGTTGATTGTTAATCTCAAATAACAAATCTTCAATACGTGCTAAATCCTGCTCAGTAGCATCTAATTTATTCTTAGCTTCCTTTTTTCTTGTTTTATAGATGGTAATCCCTGCCGCTTGTTCTAACATTCTGCGACGACTATTGTCTTTATCTTTAATAATATCATCCACCATGCCTAATTCTATAATGGCATAACTATCGGTACTAACCCCGGTATCTAAAAATAAATTGTGGATGTCTTTTAAACGACAAGCCACATCATTTAATCGATATTCACTTTCCCCATTTTTGTAAAAACGACGTGTTACAGTAATTGTACTAAATTCTGTTGGCAATAAATTTTTTGTATTTTCAAAAGTAAGACTCACTTCGGCCATACTACTTGCACTTCTTGTTTTACTACCATTGAACACCAAGGAGTCTAAATTTTCACTTCGTAAAGCAGAAATTTTCTGCTCACCTATTACCCATCTAATACTATCAATGATATTACTTTTACCACATCCGTTTGGCCCAATAATGCCAGTTATCCCTTCGTCAAAACTTACAATAGTTTTGTCAGCAAAGCTCTTGAACCCTTTGATTTCTAATGACTTTAGTCTCACTTTTATTTCTACTTTTTATGTCTGCGAACATAAGAAAAAGAGCCAAGAATCAAGAAAAAAATGGCGTTTTGTGTACAATTAGTGGAGAAAAATTAAACCCCCTCTTTTAACCTTCCGCCGGCGGTTGTAAGGGTTCTAGATGGGAACTTACCAACCACCATAAAATC
>CANHOY010000047.1 GCA_947462495.1 Bacteroidota bacterium | reverse complement strand
AGTAGATGCAGGTCAAAGAATTGCACCGGTAGCTGCAGATACTTATTATATTACACCTAATAAATGTACTGAGTGTCAAGGTTTTCATGAGGAACCACAATGCGCTGCAGTATGTCCAGTAGATTGTTGCATACCTGATGAATTGTATGTAGAAACTGTCGAAGTGTTGCTGGCCAAAAAGGATAGATTACATAGCTAGATCATATTTTAAAAAAGGGAATTGATTTTCCCTTTTTTTATGCCTTGTATTAAGTAAGTTTGAGGCATCAATTACCATCCATGAAAATAAAAGTGGCACTTGTTACTGGGGGATTAAGTTCTGAGGCACAAATAAGCTATAAAAGTGCTCAGACTGTTTTTGATGCCCTAGATAAAAATAAATATGATGTTTATACAATAGATGTTCATGCTACCGGCTGGTGGTATGAAAATTCAGCGGAAGAAGAAGTGCCAGTGGATAAATCTGATTTCAGTATTATTGATAATGGCATTAAAATAAATTTTGACATTGCTTTAATGTGCATTCATGGAACTCCAGGGGAAGATGGCAAAATGCAAGGTTATTTTGATTTAATTGGTTTGCCTTATACCAGTTGCAATACAGCGACTTCTGCATTAACTTTTAATAAAAGATACACAGTAGCCGTTGCAGGATTTGGGGGAGTGCCTGTAGCCAAATCATTACTACTATTTATTGATCAACCACTAAGTGCAAATCAAATTTTAGGGGAATTAAAGTTGCCTGTATTTGTTAAGCCCAATAATGGCGGAAGTAGTTTTGGAATTAGTAAAGTAAATGCTGCTTCAGAATTAGCACCCGCATTAGAAAAAGCTTTTAAAGAAGATAATCAGGTATTGGTGGAAGAATATATCAGTGGAAGAGAATTTACTGTGGGGGTATTTAAATCAAAAGGTGTAACAACGGTGTTACCGATCACTGAAATTAAAACAGAAAATGAATTTTTTGATTTTGCTGCAAAATATGAAGGTAAAAGTGAAGAAATAACTCCAGCAGCAATAACGGCATCCATGTTTAAGGATTTAATAGAGGCTGCTACAAAAGTGTATAATATATTTAATTGCAGTGGAGTAGTTAGAATTGATTTCATTTACAACGAAGAGGTTCAAAAAGCTTATTTATTAGAAGTTAATACGGTGCCAGGCCAAAGTGAAGCAAGTATTATTCCTCAACAAGTAAGCGCCATGGGTTGGAGCTTAACCGATTTCTACGGAACCATTATTGAAGACAGCTTAGCTTCCAAATAACCCAATAAAAATTATTATTTTGGAATACATTGATAAATTATTAAAAAAGCCTTTGTGGGTAAATGTATTAACCGGCATTGGGGCTGTTATTGTATTAATTGTACTCTTTTTCTTTTTATTGGGCTGGATTACGGGGAATGGCAAAACCGAAAAAGTACCTAATGTATTAGGTTTAGATGTGGTGGCTGCACAAAAAAATATTAAAGCTTTGGGATTTGATGTGGTATTACAGGATTCTATTTATGTAGATACTTTGGCAAGAAATAGTGTTTTAAGACAAACCCCAGAAGCAGATGAAGTGGTAAAAAAGGGTAGAACAATTTATTTAACCATTAATAGAGTGATTGCGCCGCAGGTAGATATGCCTAATTTAATTGGATTCTCTTTAAAAAGTGCTCAAACTTATTTAAAAGTATTGGGGTTAAGAATTGGTTCTATAAATTTAGTAGCTAATCGTAATAAGAATGTCATCATTGACCAATTGGTAGGATTCAATTCAATTGCTCCTGGTACAAAAATTTCTTCTGGTACCATGATTAATTTCACGGTGGGGGATGGAGGCAATGCTGTAGGTATAGAAGTGCCAGATTTAATTGGGTTAACGGTGGATATGGCAAGATCAACAATGACAGGTTTGGGATTAATTATTGGAAATATAACTTCGGCAGCCGTTATTCAGGATACAGCGAATGCTTATGTAATTCAGCAAACACCTAATTCTTTTTCTACTCAATTGGATTCATTAGGAATGCCTATAAGAAATTCAACAATACAAGGAGGTTCAATTGATTTAATCATTGACAAAGTAGCGCCCGTTATCGTAAAAAAAGATTCCATTAAGTAAAGCCAATTTTTAAAATAATATTATAACCTATAATAACTAATAAAATGCAAACTATAACTGTAGAGGCCTTAAAAGCCAAATTGGATGCCGGAGAAAAAATAAATTTAGTAGACGTACGTGAGCCACATGAGCACGAAGCTTTTAATATAGGAGGAATTCTTTTGCCATTGGGACAGGTGCAAAGTTTGCAAATTGACGATATTGAAGACTTAAAAGAAGAAATCGTTTACATTTATTGCCGCAGTGGAAACAGAAGTGGTCAAGCCTGTTTAATGTTAGAACCTTATGGTTTTAAAAATGTAGTCAATGTAGCTGGTGGTATGTTGGATTGGGAAGCCAAGTTCCCAGCATAGTGAATTGTCCTTTTTAGTTGATATTTATTTTTAAACTCAACCAGTAATTTCTTCCTGCCATGGGGTAATAATTATTGGAAGTAATGATAGCTCCTTCTGATAAATAACTATAGGTATAACCATTGGGTTCGTATTTTTTATCGAAAATATTATTTACATACAATTGAAGTTGTGCATTCCATTTTTGTTTTGAAAATAGGGTATAAGAAGCATTGACGTCTTGTAGAAAATAAGGGTTCAGTATTCTGGTTTCATTTTGGGTATTGTCTAAATATTGCTTAGAAACATATTTACTAGTTAAATTCATTTGCCATTTCGTATTCAATCTTATATTTATTAAATGAGTCGCAGTGGTATTAGGAGATAAAGCAATGTTCGTATTCTTATGTACTATTGCCAACTGACCTCCCTTATCATAATCGTCTACATATTCTGTAAATGCATCAATTTTATTTTGGCTGAAAGTGATATTGCCAGTACTTGTTATAAATGAATTTATTTTCCAATTTTCTTCTAATTCTATACCGGCTCTTCTACTTTTGGGAACATTGGTTCTGGTATAGGCACCTATATCATTGATCTTCCCAGTAAGCACCAATTGATCTTTATAATTCATAATATAAAGGTTCGCTCCCCATTCAAAAGCACCTTGCTTATTTTTAAACCCCAATTCTATATCGGTTAATGATTCTGGTTTGGCTTGTTCAGTTGTGGCAGTTTCAAAATCATCTCTATTGGGCTCTTTGTTAGCTATAGCTATACTTGCAAAGTAATTGGTTTGCTTGGTTTTATAAAACAAACCTGCTTTAGGGTTTAGGAAATTAAAATCTCTTTTTACTATCAAGTCTGGGTTTTTATCAAATCCATACATATTGTGCACTACTTTTCTATATTGCACATCCACAAAACTGTTTAATTTTGTTGTAATTTGATAGCTCCATTTTATGTATGAATTAAAGTCTTTTTTAATGGCATTGTTAAAATAGTAATTCATATTAGGATTGAATTCTAATTTAGGACTCATTTGTAGAGTGCTTAAATAGGGAATTCGACCATAATGCAATCCATCATAGGTATTCCATGCGCCGCCAAATGTAATTTTGTTTTTACCACCTTCATATACTAGTGAAGCAATTTGACCATAAAAATGATTGTCTAACCATTTTCTTCTTACTAAATCTATTGGGTCAGTGGCATTTGCATTTGAAATATAATCAGCTAATAAGACACCCCCCTTGTACTCCTCGTAATAACCTTTACCTCTTGTTAAGAATAAAGCGGTATTCCACTGCCAATTTTTATTGATGGTTTTATTGTAAAATAATTGGTAATGAGTTTGTTGATAATTGTCTGTTTGATTGGAATAAGGGGTATTTGTTTTTTCCATACCTGCAGGATTGTAGGTTCTTTGTGTAGCTAATAGTTCTTCTGGGACACCATACCATGCTTGATAAGTTTTTTCCCAACCTGAAAAAACATTGAATCTTAAAGAAGATTGATCTCCCCAATAGGTGCTACTCACATAAAAGGATTTTAAGTTTGATTGGGCTCTGTCAATATAACCATCGCTACTAATTTTACTTATACGACCATCTATGGTGAACCGATTTTTAAGTAATCCTGTTCCAAATTGAAAAGTATTTTTTAAAGTGTTAAATGAGCCAGCACTCGTATGTAGTGACAAATATTTTTCTGGGCGATAATCATTGGTAGCTAAATTAATAGTAGCGCCAAATGCGCCGGCACCATTGGTAGAAGTTCCCACGCCTCTTTGAATTTGAATACTATTTAAACTTGAACTAAAATCGGGTAGATTTACAAAATAGGAAATCGAACTCTCGGCATCATTATAGGGGATGCCATTAAGTGTTACATTAATTCTTGTACCATCCGTACCTCTTATTCTAATGCCTGTATACCCTACACCCGAACCTGCATCAGAATTAACCACCACGGAGGGTGTATTTTGAATGATAAAAGGCAAGTCTTGACCATAATTTACTTGCTGTATACTTGTTTTGTTTAAGTTGGTTAGTGCGAAAGGACTGTTGGTTTCTGCTCTTATGGATCTAATTTCTAAAGGAGGCAAATTTCTAATACTATCAGAAAAATGTGCAGCACTGTCTTTTTTAATTGATGTAGAAAGTGCTTTTGGTTGAGCCATACTAGTGGCTACCATTAAAATAGAGGCAATTGTTCCCAATAACTTAGTCATTACTAAAGTTTACATGTTTCAAAAAATGTTAATTGGAACAGGGGGATGGGGCTATGAGAAGCACGCGTGAAGCGTCGACCTTCCCTTCGCAGGCATTACCCTGTTCAGGTTCAACGGGTTTTTTCTCAGCTTTTTACAGCACCCCGAGGACGAAGCAAAAATAAGCAGTAAATTGATACAAAGGGCTGTAACTTTATATTCATTTTTACGTTTTAAGTAATAAATCATCAATTTATGAAAAGGATATTATTAGGACTTATTTTAATAACTGGCTGTTCTGTTAGCGCTCAAAATAAAACTGCTGTCGTTTATGACAACCATGCACAGGTAAGAAACGTTCCAAGCTTTACAGCTATTAGCGTGTCAAGTGCCATAGATTTATACCTTACGCAGTCCAACACGAATAAAGTAGCGGTAAGTGCATCTGAAGAAGAGATAAGAGACAAAATTATTACAGAAGTAGTAGGAGGTACCCTTATTATTCGACTGGGCGATAACGGCACTTGGTTTAGTTGGAAAAAATGGGGAAACTATAAAACAAAGGCGTATGTGAGTATTAAAGATATTGATGCCATAACTGCTTCCGGCGCTAGCAATGTACATTTAGTAAATACGATAGAGTCTCCAAAAATGAGAATCAAATTATCTGGTGCTTCCGATTTTCATGGTGATATAAAAGCGGGCACACTTGATTATACATTATCGGGTGCTTCTGAATATAAAGGACAAGTAACTGCAAGCAATATCCTTATTGATGGCAGTGGGGCTTCTAATATTGAGTTAAATGGTTCCGCAGAGGATTTGTCTTTGGAAGTATCGGGCGCAAGCGATGCCAAATTATACGGACTTTCCACAAAAGGAGCGGTGGTTCATGCTTCTGGAGCAAGTCATGCTCAATTAAATGTGTTAGAATTTTTAAAAGCGCAAAGTAGTGGAGCTAGTAATATTGATTATAAGGGTAATCCTAATGTTAAGCAATCCACTACCTCAGGAGCCTCCAGTATCAAGCGAAGAAATTAATATTTCTAATCGTTTACACTAAAATAGGAAGAGATAGTTCCTGCTAAAATAAATAGTTAAGTAGATGTGTTAAGTAAAAAAAAGGAAACCTTTATAGGTTTCCTTTTTTTAATTCACTTACTGCGAAATCAGCTGCTCTTGCAGTTAGTGCCATATAAGTTAAAGATGGATTTTGACAAGCTGAAGAAGCCATGGCAGAACCATCTGTAATAAACACATTTTTTGCATCATGCATTTGATTCCATTTATTCAATACAGATGTTTTAGGATCTTTTCCCATGCGAGCGGTACCCATTTCATGAATACAAAATCCAGGAGCAGGCATATTGTCGTAAGATTGAACATTTTTCAATCCAGCTGCTTCTAACATTTCAGCGCCACTATTTTTCATATCCACACGCATTTTCATTTCATTTTCTTTGAATTCACAATCAATATTCAAAGTAGGTAATCCCCATTTGTCTTTCTTATTTTTATCAAGGGTTACTTTATTTTCATAATAAGGAAGATGCTCGCCCCAAGATCCCCAGCCCATAGTCCAACTGCCTGGTTCTGTTGTACTCTCTTTTAATTCCAAACCAATTCCATCTGATGGGCCTTGACCACGAGAGGCACCACCTTGGTAGCCAAAGCCTCTTACATAGCCTGCAGAAGAGCCACCATCTAAATTTCTAAAACGAGGCACATAGATGCCATTGGGACGACGACCAAAAGTATATTTATCTAAAAAACCTTCCACTGTGGCATAGGCACCAACGCCATAATGATGGTCCATTAAATTATGTCCCACTTGTTCGCTGCTGTTTCCAAATCCATTCGGGAAAACTTCCGAAACTGAATTTAACAATAAATGTGCAGTGCCTAATGTAGAAGCATTTAAGAAAATTATTTTAGCAAAGTATTCTTCAGTTTTATTGGTATTAGCATCTAATATTCTTACTCCTTTTGCACGACCTGTTTCTTTATCGTATAATACTTCGGTAGTAATGGCATCAGGCCTTAAGGTTAAATTACCAGTAGCTGCTGCAGCGGGAAGTGTAGCAGAGTTGGAACTAAAATAGCCGCCAAAAGGACAACCTTGATGACATTTATTTCTATATTGACAAGGACCACGAGTTCCAATTTTCGCTGTATGATTGGCGGACCTTCCAATAATCATTGGTCGTCCCATTTTTGTTTTAAGATTTGCTGCCACCATTAGTTCAACAGAATTCATTTCCATCGGTGGTTGAAATTCACCATCTGGTAAATTGGGTACACCATCTCTATTTCCACTGATACCTGCAAACTTTTCTACATAACTATACCAGCTTGCTAGATCATTATATCTAATAGGCCAATCTGTACCAAATCCATCTTTGCCATTGGCTTCAAAATCTAAATCACTCCAACGATAACTTTGACGGCCCCACATTAAAGAACGACCTCCCACATGATTGCCTCTAATCCATTCAAAGGGTTTTGTAGCTGTATATGGATTTTCTAAATCATTTACGAAGAACTTTTTAGACACTTCGTCAAAAGCATAACATTTGCTTTGTATAGGAGAATTTTTTATGTCTTCTTGAGAAAGGGCATTGCGATGTGTTAAATCCCAAGGGTCTTTTTCAGTGCCTTGGTAGTCTTTAATGTGTTCTACATTACGACCTCGTTCTAATAATAAAGTTTTGAGTCCTTTTTCGGTTAGTTCCTTTGCAGCCCAACCTCCGGAAATTCCAGATCCTACTACAATAGCGTCGAAATAATTTGATGATGGCATCTAAACAGTGGTTTTATTGAATCCATTAATAATGCATACAATTTACCTATAAATAAATTAAAAAGAACCTTTTAATTTAGCTTATGGTTAATATTTTATATTAACGGTGATTAATAAAAAGAGAAAATAGAGATAGATTTTGAAATTAATCTTTCCAAACAGACAAGCCTTCACTACAATTGGCACAGATATCAATATTTTTTCTGCTCTTGGTTAAGTCTCCTCTAAATTGTTGATAGTTTTGGTTATGCCATATTTCTTTAAAAGATTGATTTTTTAAATTACCCAATTGATGGGTGGCATCTTTATCAAAACAACAAGGAACTACCAATCCATCCCAAGTGATCACATTGGCATGTTGCATTTTCCAACATCTATTAGATAATTTATTTTTCGACTTATAGCTTCCATCTTTATTCTTTTGATATCTGCTGTATTTAACATTAGTCGGAATTAAGTTATTAGGATCATTTTCATAATCATACACTTGAGCAGTTTTAAGACGTACTTGATCTACCCCAATAGCTTTAGCCAATTCTTTTACCTCTTCTATTTGATGTTCGTTGTGTTTAACTACTAAAAATTGAAAAAACACAAAGGGCTTATTACTATTTAAAGCTTTTTTCCATTTAACTATATTTCTGGCGCCTTCTAATACTTTTTCAATATCTCCACCTACTCGATATTGTTTATAGGTTTCTTGAGTGGTACCATCTAAGGAAATAATAAGTCGGTCTAATCCACTTTCTACTGTTTTTCTGGCATTCTCATCTGTCATGTAATGTGCATTAGTGGAGGTAGCTGTATAAATTCCTTTGCTACTTGCATACTTTACCATCTCTAAAAAATCTGGATTCAAATAAGGTTCTCCTTGAAAATAAAATATTAAATACAAGAGTTCTTTATGAATTTCATCTATGGTCGATTTAAAAAAGTTTTGATCTAACATTCCGGTTGGACGCGTAAAAGCCCTAAGCCCACTTGGGCATTCTGGGCATCTTAAATTACAGCTCGTGGTAGGCTCGAAAGAAATAGAAACGGGGTAGCCCCATTGAATGGGTTTATTTAATAATCGGGTAGCGTAAAAACTAGTAAGCACTTTAGCCCCATTCCAGGCTCTTTTAAAGGTGAGTTTGCTTATTAAATTTAAAGTATCCTTCCAGTTAAATCCTTCCATTGGGTAAATTTAAAGGTATAATTTTTATCAACAGAATATTTATATATTAAATAGTGTTTCTAACTGCACCATAGGTATAAACATTTTCCCACTTGTGGGTAATTCAATAAAACCATAATGCTTGTAGAATTGCTTCGCCTCATCATCTAAAGGATCTACAATAACTGCCATAGAAGCAATTTGCAATGAATTTTGATAGCTTCTTTTTAATGCGTCCATTAACAATAAAGCCCCCAATCCTTTCCCTTTATATTTAATATCTATCGCTAATCGCCCCAGCAGGGTAGTTGGTAAATGTTGATAAGCGGGTGGAAGCTTCTTTAAAATGGTTGGGGGTAATTCATCTCTATTTAATGAAGCGCTAGATAAAGTATAATAGCCTTTGATGTTGTTGTCATCTTCTGTAAGTACAAAGCAAGCTGTTATTTTTCTTTTGACATCTTGTTTGGCTTGGGTATGCAAATAATTATCCAAGACATCCTTTCCACAAGAAAAAACGGCTTTATGGTGTTTCGAACTTAATAGGGTACTGATATAACTCATTTGCCAGCGACTAATTGATTGTATTTTTTAGCTGCTTTGATGAGATTTTTGTTTGGTTTAGGTGGGTTCAAAATAGCATCAAAGAATATCTGTTGATCTTTTGCGGATGCTATTAATTGATTTTGTTTGTTTATGATTGAAGAAGCCTCTTTATATAAGGTATGTACTATAAATTCAGATTTAGATTTGAATCCACTCAGGGTGGCGGCTAATTCAATCAGCTCTTTTTTATCTTTTGGCAAACGAACATCAAATCTTGTTTGTTCCATGGTATTTAGTTGATTCATTTTAATTGATTTGTAAATGTACGGAATATTGCCGTACATTTAAGTGGTATTATTTTCTTCTTTTCTTGAGTTGAAATTATAGTTAAACCAGATCCAATAAGACCGTATTTATACTTAGGACATGACAAGCATTGAGATAGTTGAAAATTTGTAGTTTATGTCCGCGCCACCGTTCTGTGCTAACCACTGTGCCAACAAAACCCCCCAATTCCTCTTTCCTCCCTAATCCCAGATCCACCCCAATAAACTTGGTTAGGAACTAATATTGGCGTAACTTTGCCGTCCAAACATCGCGAGGTAGAGCAGCGGTAGCTCGTCGGGCTCATAACCCGAAGGTCGGAGGTTCGATCCCTTCCCTCGCAACATCATCCCGCTCCCGATT